>JAJYSD010000123.1 GCA_021793745.1 Bacillota bacterium | reverse complement strand
GCATGATTTCGTTGCACCGGGCGATGGTCCAGTGCGGATAGGGGCGATCCAGGAGGACCGCTTCCGCGCCGGCCTCCACGTATCCTTCTTCCAGCACGCGATAGTACCAGCCGGTCCTGCCGGTGTCCTGCATCCTCAGGGCCAGGTCCTTGATGCCCCAACGTCGGGCCGGTTTCCAGCAGGGTTGTCGGGGTTGGGACACCTGCACCACCGCCCCGCCGATGCGGTAGGTATCCCCGATGCACACCGATTCTTCGGTTTGATGGGCGATGACGAAATTTTCCCCCGTCGCCCCGTGGAAAAAGCGGGGGAGACCCAGTTCCTTTTGCCACCGGGGATAATGGGCCTCGGCGTAGGCCAGGACGGCCTTGTCGGACCCTCCGTGGTGTTTCAGATCCGCCTGCCCGTCCCCGGACAGATTGGTTTTACCCAGCCAAACCGGCCCATCGACCGGCTCTTTGCAGATGCCGCTCCGCCAGGTGGGCGCCCCATCCCCTCCCAGGTCCCGGGGCTTTCCCACCAGAATGCGGACCAGCCGAATGACATCCATGGCGACTCCTCCTCCTTGGAGATGGGTTCCACCCGTTTCCGCGGACCGTTTCTGTGTCGGAGAGGTGAAACCCGGTGTTCGGTGGATTTCTTATTAATTTTTTCATAGATAAGGTTCAATTCGTCGGTTACACTGAAGGTGACTTTAATACCGGGAGGTCCGTACCATGCCGAAGCTGACGTTTCAATCGGATGTGAGCTGGTCGGGAGAAGGGGTTCGTTCCATTGCACAGATCGGAGACAGGCAAGTGGTCATCGATGAACCGAAGTCCCTCGGAGGAACGGATCAGGGACCCAATCCGGTGGAATACCTCCTCGCTGCCCTCGGCGGCTGCATCAGCATCCTGGTCTCCATGTTTGCCGATCGGCACAAAGTGGAGCTGAAGGGTGTGAAGGTTCATGTGGAGGGCGATTTGGATCCGGACGGTTTTATGGAAAAAAATCCGGATGTTCGTCCCGGATTCCAGGAAATTCGGTATCGCATCGAGATTGATTCGCCCTCTCCCGCTGAACGGATTCAGGCATTGATCGAGCACGTGGAGCGCGTGTGTCCGGTCAAGGATACGCTCACCGGCGTACCGACCGTATCCCTTCGCGACTAAAAGGCCGCAGGCTGTCTTCACCCGTTTCCAAAAGGGAGCCTCCACTTCATGTGGAGGCTCAGCCCGGGACAAAGTTCAGGGGGAGGCGATGTTTCATCTCATCTCCACGCGGTGGCGAGTCGTTCGACGAAACATCGCCTCCCGGCTCCCGGATTTTGAGACTTGTCTGCAATCTCGGCCTCCACTCCAAGGGAGGCTTCTGCTTTTTGACGGAGCCGGTTGAAGTGCGGCCTTCGATGGGGCCATTACAGTTTCTCCATGGCTTTCGCCCTTTGGGCCTTTTGCAGCACGGTATCCAGGGAACTGCCGCATCCGGCTTCCACCACCGCCACATACGCCCCTTCCACCAGCGGAGCGTCGGCGATGCGCACCGGGACCGGATCCTTCAGCCCCTCAATGGCCATCTCCGCATTGATCAAGGCGCTGCCCAGATCGAAAAATACCGCGACGCCCTTTTCCGAGCGGACCGATTCGATGGCGGCGGTGATCTTTTCGATGCTGGTGCCGATTTCACCTTCGTTTCCTCCGCCGGCAGCCGCGATGGGGACATGGGGTTGCACCTGGTTCAGCAGTTTTTTCAGCCCTTCCGCCAGCTCCGCGCTGTGGGAAACCAGCACGATGCCCACGCAACTCATCCGGTCGCTTCCTCCCTTGTCAGCGTCTTCACCAGCGCTTCGAACAAGTAGCAGGTGGAGACCGCCCCCGGATCGAGGTGACCGACGGCTCGCTCTCCGAGATAGGCGGCCCTTCCTTTTTTGGCGGCACGATCCCTTGTGGTTTCCATGTGCTGACGGGAACATTCCAGCAGGTCTTTCCAGGAGAGCCGGCTCCCCTGTTTCACGGCGAGATCGGCCACGGGTTTCCACACGTCTAGCATCGTCTTGTCCCCCACCTGGGCTTTTCCCCTCATCTGGATGCCGTCGGCGGCTTCGGCCAGGGCCCGGGCGAATTCTTCCGGCGACGCCTCCACCTTCTCCTTCAGGGCGGTGGACATCTTCAGGAAGGCGGTTCCGTAAAGGGGGCCCGATGCGCCTCCCACCTTGGACAGCAGGGTCATCGCTACGTTCCTCAGCAATGTGCCGATGTCCGGGGAGGATTGGGCGGAGAGGTTCCCGACCACCTCCTTGAAGCCGCGCACCAGGTTGATGCCGTGGTCGCCGTCGCCGATGGCTTGATCCAGCTGTGTCAGATAATCCTTCTTTTCCTGCAGAATGCGATGGGTCTCGATCATCCAGGTTTCCATCTGTTTCAACGTGATCAACGGCCTGCGCCTCCTTCAATCATTGTTCCAAGCCGCGGTTCGGGCGGGGGCGTCCAAGAGGTCGGTCAATTCCTCATCCAGTTTGAGCAGGGTGATGGAGCAGCCGGCCATCTCCAGGGAGGTCATGTAGGGGCCGACGAAGGTTTTGTGGACGGCGATGCCCCGTTCCTCCAAAAGCTCGGAAACGGTCTTGTTCACGATATACAGCTCCATCTGCGGTGTCGCTCCGAGCCCGTTGACCATGACGGCGACCCTTTCGCCGGATGACAGCGGAAGGTCCTCGAGAATCCGCACGAGGAGGGTGCGGGCCGTCTCCTCCGCCGTCAGCAGTTTGGACCGGTAGACGCCGGGCTCCCCGTGGATGCCCAGGCCGATTTCCATTTCGTCTTCGCCCAGCTGGAAGCCGGGGGTTCCCGCCGCCGGCACGATGCAGGGGGTGAGGGCCATTCCCATGCTTCGGACCTGACGGATTACCTTGTCGGCGACCGCCTCCACCTCCTCCAGGGAGGCTCCGCGGGATGCCAGGGCGCCGGCGATCTTGTGGACGAAGACGGTTCCGGCGATCCCCCGGCGTCCTGTCGTGTAGGTGCTGTTTTCGACGGCCACGTCGTCGTTGACGACCACCTTCGCCACCCGGATCCCCTCGGCCTCGGCCAATTCCGCCGCCATCTCGAAGTTCATCACGTCGCCGGTGTAGTTTTTGATGATGAGGAGAACCCCGTTGCCGCTGTCCACCGCTTTGATCGCTTCCAGCACCTGATCGGGGGTGGGGGAGGTGAACACCTCACCCGCCACCGCCGCATCCAGCATTCCCTTTCCCACATAACCCGCATGGGCGGGTTCATGGCCGCTTCCGCCGCCGCTGACCAGCCCCACCTTTCCGGAAACCGGGGCGTCGGCCCGGACGATGACCTGCGTGCCGGGCAGATTTTTGAGTAGATGGGGATGGGCGGCCACCATGCCGTCCAGCATATCCCGTACCACCTGTTCCGGCGAATTGATCAGTTTTTTCATATCGATTCCCCCTCGTTCAAAGATGGCAACGATTACATGCGTCCTTGGTCGACAACGATGGTGCACGGAGAACCTCGTCTCGTCACACGAAGAATTTCGCGCAAACGGATTCCGGCAATAGCAGGTTTGAATATTTAAAGCCGAATGTTTTTATATCTTTCGTTCTCTGAAGGTCGAGAAAAACCCTTTCGAACATTCCTTGATTCTTTCACGATCGCTTCAAGATCCTATAAAAAGACAAGGCAGCGGGCTAGAGCCTACTGCCTCACATTTTTGCACATTAATATACTTCGGCTTTCGATAACAAATCGATCCATTTTTGCCGATGTTCCGGCGACATCGGCGCCTCTTCGATCATGTAGTGAAGGACGAATATCCCGTCGTTTACGGCGACCACCCGGGCCACTTCATGCTGATCGGCTTCCTGGCTGTCATTTTTCAAAATAAACTCGTACATTAGCTCATTGTTCCTCTCATTGAATATGTTAAATTCCAGATCCCCATCGGTATCTTCCCTCAGCCCTTCCTCCATTAGGGCTGCAAATTGCTGCGGCGTTGCACCTGCCATGGTCCCAAGGAAATTGACCGTGACCATCTCGCTTCGGGTGTAAACGGTTTCCCCTTCCAATACATACTCCATGATAATGTTGCTCCCCTGCTTGTCCTGATAGCCCAGCTTCCAATTGCGATCATCAAAATGGAGTTTGATATCCTTCATCCGGTCAAACAGAAGGGTGGAATCCGGTGCGGAAGCCTCTTGCTCTTCACTGCCCTCTTGGGGCTCGGGTTGGGATCTCTCTTCGCGGGATTCCGCTAAAGGTTCCACATCGGCGCTCGAATCCAACATGAAGAGGATACCGCCGAGCAGGATCAGCATCATCCACAGGATGACACTACCTGCGATAATGATCGTTACTACCACCTTGGCCGTCTTGGACCAATCGGCAAAGCGCCACATCAAAAACAGCCCGACGGGCCAAAAAATGAGAAGAAATAAGATGATGACCCAAGTTTTTTCATACCATTTTTTTTGAGGTGTTAATTGGTCGTCCACTGCTGGCTCTCTCCTTTTCGCTCATACTTGTTCTGTTTAATAGAAAACTTTCATCTCCATCCCCTTTTCATGTTCTTATCAACTCCTCCCGCTATATGGAATTGCCGATAATTATACCGAATGGAAAATAATAAGCCCAGGGGACCTCGAGTCCCCGGGCGGATGCCGTCCATGAGTCCCTATTCCCGGAAGGCCGATCCGGTGGATGCAGCTATCGGATCCACTGCTTTCGCAGGGCGATCGCCACGGCTTCGGCCCGGTTTTTGGCCTCCAATTTCTTCAGGATCGTGTTGGCGTGCTCCGCCACGGTGTGCTCGCTGATATGCAGTTGAAGGGCGATGGATTTGGTGCTGCATCCGGCGGCGATCAGCTGCAGGATTTCCCGTTCCCGGTTGCTCAGGACGGAAGGGTTGTGGAATCGGGGCGGCCGGGTCGGATTCAGCTGGGCTTCCAATGCCTTGGAGGTTCTCTGGACCAGCGCGTGGACGGTTTCCATCTTCCGGTGTTCCGGCCGGAAGTGGCGTCCGTTCTGATCCAGGAGCAGGAAACCGAGGGGAAAGGGATCCTTGCCGTACAAGGGGGCCACCACCAGGGAGGTGACCCGAAAGTTTTCAATGTGGTGAGCGGGAAGGTAGTTCTTCACATCCTGGAGGTAGATGGGTTTCTTTTCCCGCAATACGTATTTCAACCCGGGGATGTTGTAGTCCAGCTCCCGGATGCGACGGATGACGTCCAAATCGATATTGTGGGAATAGATGCCGTCCAGGGAGCGGGTGATGGGTGTATACCAAAAGAGGGCGGCTCGGGCAAAGCCAGCGATACGGCAAATTTCCCGAACGGAATAGGAGAGGATATCCTCCAATTCATTCAGGGTGAGGAGCGTTTCATCATACCGGAGGATG
>JAJYSD010000122.1 GCA_021793745.1 Bacillota bacterium | reverse complement strand
CCTTCAATGCCCCTCCGATTCGTTCCGGGATCGGGTGAGAGTACCGCACCCCGTGCTCGTTCCCCACCACGACGAACTCCGCCCCGGAATTGATGCGCGCCCGTTCAGCGATGGGCTGAATGGTCTTCCAAGGCTCCTCACGAGAAAAGGCCTCCCTCAGCTCGGGATCCGCGGCCACGGTTTTCGACAAGCTGAGCGCCCGTTTGCCGATTTGTTCCTCCACGGCGTCCACCAGAATCCCGTAAAACAAAAAACTCATCATGCCCACCACCGATATCAACAGGGCGGTCACCCAGAGGATCAGACGGGTTTGAAGACGAATTCTTCGTCTCATCGGAAACCCTCCCCTCTTCCGCCGATTTGGAAAATAGAAAAAATTTTTCCCCAACATCCCTCAAAGATCGGCGAACACGAAAAAAGCCCGACCAGGGCGAAAGGGCTGCAAGCATGCTGCCGGTGACCAGATATTTTTCCGTCGGCCCCCTGGCTCCTCTCCAGTCGGCCGACGAAAGCGGTCCGCTTCCCCACTCGGTCAATCAAGGGATCCGCGGGATGGATCAAAAGCCGAACTCCTCAAACTCCCTGATCGCCCGGCGGATGTTTCTGAGCAGCTCTTCCGCCGTCTCCCCGGTCACCACATCCCCGTTGACCAAGGCGTAGGGGCCCTCGGCACAGGTCATGCAATGGCCGAGACATCCGTACTCCACCACATCCAATTCCGGATCCTGTTCCAATTCCTCTTTGATTTTTAACACATCCGGTGTGAGATTGTTTACGCAAAACTCGATAATCGGACGCATAAGTTCACTCCACCCCATCGGTGCATCCGTTCCTTGATCGGGAAAAGAGAGAATTTCCGCTGTGGAAAGGCGTTCCCATACCATCTTCGTTCATATATCTTCCCCTGTCAAATCCCGGACAGTACAGGAAAGGACTCCCGGAAAAAGAAAAGCAAGTCGCCCAGGACTTGCTGAGATGCGGAAGTCAAAAACCTGAACCTTTGGCGGTCGGGGATGATTTCCCCCGCTTTCCTGATAGCCGTCGCCAAAGGCGATCGCAGGGCTCGGAAGCGGAACCGGTCCCCGGAGATCACACCGACGGCCCCGGGGATTTTTCCAGCCTTTCCGCCCCCAATCCTTCCAGCTTCCTGCGGATCGGTTTCAGACTCGGGTTTCCTTCCCCCACCACTTCCCCGTCGATCACCACCACCGGATACCAGAGTTCCTCCTCGATCACCCGGCGGGAGAAATCGGCATCCCTTTTGTCCTCCGGATGGTGGATATCCACATAGCGTACGCGAACCTGCTCCCCGTAATTTCTGCCCAGTGCCGCCTCCAGCCAGGAGGCGGTTTCCCGCGAGGAGGGAAGATTGTGGCAACCGGCACAGATCGTCTCTGCACCGTAGACGGTCACTTCAATCGGCTTTTCCCGTTTCACACCGGTCCCTCCTTTCGCACGGCGCGGTTGAAAAACTTGGTGAGTCCGGAGAGGGTTCTCCCAGCGGAACCCCACCCCGGTGCGGGCCGGTCCTCCCTGCCGGGCGATCCCTCAATCGGCCAAGGCCCGTTCCAGGTCTTCCAACAGATCCTCGATATCCTCGACGCCGACGGAAAGGCGGATCAGCCCGTCGGTAATCCCCAATTCCGCCCGACGCTCGGCGGGAATCGACGCATGGGTCATCTGCGCGGGGACGGAAATCAGGCTCTCCACGGCCCCCAGGCTCTCCGCCAGGGTGAAATACCGAACCCGGCTCAGAATCCGCTCCGCCCGCTCGCCGCTTCCCACGTCAAAGGAAATCATCCCCCCGTAGCCCCGCGCCTGCCGGGAGGCCACTTCGTGTCCGGGATGATCCGGCAGCCCCGGATAATAGACGGCGGCGATATCGGAACGCTCCCTCAGCCATTCCGCAATCCGGCGGGCATTGGCCTCGTGTTGGCGCATGCGCAAGCCCAGGGTTTTGATGCCCCGGATCAACAGCCAGGCATCGTTGGGACCCAGCACGCCGCCGATGGAGTTTTGCAGAAAATGGAGCTTATCGCCCAGCTCCCGGTCTTTGACGGCCACGAGGCCGGCCACCACATCGCTGTGTCCGCCCAGATACTTGGTGGCGCTGTGGACAACAATGTCCGCCCCCAGATCCAACGGGTTTTGCCAATACGGCGTAAGGAACGTGTTGTCCACGATCAGGAGAAGATCCCGATCCCGGCAGATGGCGGCGATCTCCCGGATATCGGACACCTTGAGGAGCGGATTGCTGGGGGTTTCCATCAGCACCGCCCGGGTGCGATCCCGGATCGCATCCCGCACCTGATCCGGCCGGCTGGTGTCCACATGGGTGACTTCAATCCCCAGCCGGGAAAAGACACAGCTGAGCACCCGATAGGTTCCGCCGTACACATCATCCCCCACCACCAGATGATCACCCTGGTTGAACAGGGAGACCACCGTGGAGATGGCGGCCATCCCGGAAGCAAAGGCCAACCCCGTCGTCCCGTTTTCCAGTTCGGCGATCAGCTGCTCCAGGGCGGCGCGGGTGGGATTGCCGGTACGCGAATATTCGTATCCCCGATGCTGCCCGATGCCCTCCTGTTTATAGGTGGAAACTTGATAGATGGGAACGCTGACGGCGCCCGTATGGGGGTCGCCGAACACCCCCCCGTGGATGCATTTGGTATCCAGACGCAACCCTTACACTCCCCCTCTGTAAATTTGTTTGCTCAAATACCGTTCGCTGCTGTCGGGGAAGATGACGGCGATCCGTGTTCCCGGCTCCGCCCGCCACGCTTCCCGCAGAGCGGCATAGAAGGCGGCGCCCGACGAACTGCCCACCAACAATCCTTCTCGGCAGGCCAGCTCCTTGACGAAACGGAAAGCCTCTTCGTCGGGTACCGTGTAAATCCCGTCAAAGTAGGAGGTATCCACAAAATCGGGAATAAACTCCATCCCGATGCCCTCCGTCTTGTGCGGCCCCGGTTCCCCGCCGCCGAGGATCGAACCCTCCGGTTCGACGATGACGGTTCGGATCCCGGGGTTCTTTTCCTTCAAATAGCGGGATACCCCCATAAAGGTGCCCCCCGAACCGGCGCCGGCCACCAGTACGTCCACCCGCCCCTCCATTTGCTCCCAGATTTCCGGACCGGTGGTTTGATAGTGGGCTTCCGGATTGGCGGGATTCTGGAACTGCTGGGGACAATAGCTTCCGGGAATCTCCCGTTCCAGGCGCCGCGCTTCTTCGATGGCCCCCTTCATGCCCAATTCCGTAGGCGTATTGACCACTTCGGCCCCCAAGGCCCGCATCAATTCCTGCTTCTCCTCGGAAAACTTTTCGGGGACGACAAAGATCACCCGATACCCCGTTCCGACGGCGGCCAGAGCCAACCCGATTCCCGTATTGCCGGCCGTCGGTTCGATGATCGTCCCTCCGGGTTTCAACTTGCCGGACTTCTCCGCTTCCCGGATGAAGGCCAGGCCGACCCGGTCCTTGACGCTGCCTCCGGGATTGAAATATTCCAGTTTCGCAAAGAGGGAAACCCCCTCGGGCAAGGCGAAGCGCTTGATCCGAACCATCGGCGTCCAGCCGATCAAATCCTTGACATCCTCATAAATCCGTTTCACACTCCACAACCTCCCTCCCCATCTTATCATGTTTTGCGAAGGGAAAAAACGAAAACCCCTTACCAGCACCCACCGATTGCCAACGGGCCGGACTTTCGGTAAGATAGATACTGAATACCCTGATAAAAATCACCGTTTTCAGATCCCGGTTTGATGAGATACCGGAGAATGGGAGATGGAAAGTTCGTGTCGGTCCACCTTCGGAGTATCCGACGCTTGAGGAAAGGAGTGCGGTGGGATGAAAGAACAAGTTCAAGAAGTACTGGATAAATTGCGCCCCTTTATCCAGCGGGATGGCGGGGACGTCGAACTGGTCGACATCGAGGATGGAATCGTTAAGCTCCGCCTGCTGGGCGCTTGCGGCAGCTGCCCCAGCTCCACCATCACGCTGAAGGCGGGAATCGAACGGGCTCTGATGGAAGAAGTTCCGGGTGTGAAAGAAGTAGAACAGGTTTTGTAAATCTCGAGATCAGCGGAAGGTGGGAAACCGCCTTCCTTTTTTGACCGCCACCTTTACGGTTGCGGCTTTTTTTCTGCTTTTTTATCAGAAAATTATTGGACAATTTCTGAGGGAAAACATCGAAACATATGATGGTTTAGAACCGATGTGATGGAGGTGATCGAACGGAACGATTCACCCCATCCCCGCAGCGAGGAGGTGTCCTTGCGGTTATCCGTTATCCATTTTCAGGTTTGATCAAGGAGGAAAAAGATGTTTAAACGGGTTAATCGATTGGCCATCCAGCTGCCGGTCCCCGAACACGGAGACGCCAATGCGGCGGCGGCGGTGCAGAACCTGCTCGGCGGGAAATTTGGCGAGATGTCCACTCTGAACAACTATATGTTCCAATCCTTCAACTTCCGTTGCAAGAAAAAGTTGAAACCCTTTTACGACCTGGTGGCCAGCATTACCGCCGAGGAATTTGGACACGTGGAACTGGTCAGCACCACCATCAACCTGTTGTCCACCGGCCTCACCCATCCGGGGGACCCGGACAGTACGCCTCTCCGCAGGGGATTGAAGGCCCACAACCTGCAATACTTCATCGCCACCGCCCAAACGTCGTTTCCGATGGACTCGATGGGCAACCCCTGGAACGGATCCTTCGTACACAGCAGCGGCAACCTGATCGAAGATATGCTTCATAACTTCTTCCTGGAAGTGGGGGCCCGCACCCAAAAGATGCGGGTATATGAGATGACCGATCATCCCACCGCCCGGGAAATGATCGGTTATCTCCTGGTGCGCGGAGGCACACACGCCCTCGCGTACGCCAAGGCCCTCGAGATTCTCACCGGGGTATACATCCCCGACATGATCCCCATCCCGAGCCTGGACAACAGCCATTTCGATCACGCCCGGAAATACATGGAACAGGGGCTCCACAATGTTCTGTTCACCTGGAGCAGCAAAGATTACCGGGATATCGACAAGATTTGGAAGGGAACCAACCCGGAAACGGGCGAACGCCTCTGTGTGGTGGTCGGCAGACCGGAGGGAGCCCCCATGCCCGATCTGGAATCGTTGCCCGAAGAGTTCGCGCCGGGCCTGACCAAGGATCATTATTTGCAGGTCCTGAAGCGCCTCAAGGCATCCATGTAAAAAAGACCGCCAAGGAAGTGACGGTCTTTGGATTTCAACCCCCGCCCGGGGGATTTTTCTTTTTTACTCAGCCTTGGCCCCTTCTTCGTACAGATGACAGGCCACCCAGTGTTGGGGGCGCACTTCCTGCCAGGTGGGAACCACTTTCGCACAATCCGCCGGCCC
>JAJYSD010000121.1 GCA_021793745.1 Bacillota bacterium | reverse complement strand
GCGCTTTTTTCCATTCTTTACCCCTCTGATAAGTTTAATATTGGTTAGAAAAACCTTCCGTTTTTCTTCAAGATAAAAATATAGTATGATGAATTTGGGAAAGATCCCTATAAAGAACCCTTTAATGGAGATATGGAAAATCATCCCAAAGGAGTGGGAATCATGATGAATAACTTGGATCTGGCGCAGACCGGCGAGTTGATTCGCAAAATTCGCAAGGAACGCGGTCTGCGGCTCGAGGATCTGGCCGATGAAAACATCTCCCCGGCCACCATCAGCAATATTGAACGGGGAATTCCCCATGTCCACGTGGATAAAATCCGTTACTTATTGAATAAATTGGATCTGGATCTGGAACAACTGCCCGAATTGATCACCGATAAACAGGAAGAGATGGAGACGATGAAGCTGCGGCTGGTCTCCATCGAATCGATGATCGACTGCGGAAATGTGGACCAGGCGATCGATGAATTAAAAACCTTCTCCGTTTCGGATGACCATCCCTACGCCGCATACGTCAGCTTGCTCAAGGGAAAAAGCCAAGTGAAAAAGCGCAAGTGGAAACGGGCGGAGCGGGAGCTGTTGAACGCCATCCGCATCGCCAACCAAAATCCCCAGTCGAAAAGCAGCAACATCGCCGCCGGCAGCTACAACGAGCTCAGCATCATCAGCTACTTCAATAACAACCTGGAAAAAGCCCTCCATTTGGCGGAAAAGGGGATCGAGGTGTTCGTGGAAGAGGGCGAACGAACCTACTACAAATCGGTCCTTCTCGGCAACAAGGCGCTCTACCTGGAACACCTGGACCGCGTACCGGAGGCCCTTCGGGTCGTCGAAGACCTGTGGGACTCCATCCCGGAAATCCCCAGCATCGAAACGGTACTCAGCCTCTACGAGCTTCGTTCCGTCCTGCTCCGGCGGTCCGGGATGTATGAGGAAGCCATCCGCTATGCCACGGAAGGGATTGAAATCGGCCGCATCAACCGACAAACCGGCCGTCTGTTCCACCTGTGGACCGCTTTGGGCAGCGTCTATCTCAACATGAAAAAATGGAACCAGGCGGAAATCGCTCTGAAGACCGCCCTCTCCGTCAGCGAAAACATCCTGTATCCCAACGGTCTCACGACCGTTTACACACAGCTCGGGATTTTGTACATGAACCAGAAAAAGTGGGAAGAAGCCCACAGGGCTCTGAGCGAAGCCCGGGACACGGGGGAGCGGACCAACGATCTGCGGCGGCTGGCTTTGGCTTACCTGGTTTCCGGAGACTGCCACCGGGCCGAGGGAGACGTGGACAAAGCCGTTCCGCATTACCAGCAGGCGCTGCAACTGGCCCGCAAACAGCGGAACAAAAAACGGGAATACGCTGCGCTTTTCCGCCTCGCCCAATGCGTCGAAAATACCAACCAGCAGGAATTTCGCCAGTACGTGGAAAACATGTATAAGGTACAGGTGGAACTTTCTCAGCCAAAGGGGATGGAATATGAAGAAATTCAGTAACTTGGCGGTAGTGTTCTTTTTGATGGTGCTGACCTTCGCATCCGGAACGGGTCTTTACACCCAACTCCCGGCAGGAGAGGGGGCGAGTCCCGCCGAATCCCAGGGGGAACCCGTTCACATCTGAGCAACCGGGGAAGCCTTTCCCCGGGTTCGGTTTGTTGACAAGGGTTAAAGGGAGTGTTTTTCGCCGCCCCTCCTGCACCAGTACCTGAGGCGAAAAACGATTTCCCGATTCCAAAACCTGGAGGCTTATCTCGACCAGGGTCCCCCTGGTCTCTTTTTTGGCATAATATAAAGAAATGAGCGCGAAAGGAGTATCGTGCGATGAATGCCCCTACCGGCGAAGAAAAACTGTTGGCAGCCCTCTGTCACGCCAGTGCTTTCTTCTTCCCCATCCTCATCCCTCTGATCGTTTACCTGCTGAAACGGGACTCCTTGTTCGTGAGGAACCACGCCAGGGAAGCCCTCGTTTTCCATCTTTTTATGATCATTGCGATCTTTTTATGCAAACTGTTGTTCATCGTCTTGATCGGTTTTCTGCTCATCGTGATCGCCGCGATGTTCTATTTCATCACCACGATCATCGCCGTGATCCGGTCCCTTTCCGGAGAGGAATATCGGTATCCCATCACCGGCCGATGGATCCAAAGCCTGTGAAGGGGTTTTACCGGTTCACCGGGGGTTGATTCTCCAGCAAAGGCACATGGCGCATCGCCAGCCAAGAAAAGATCGGAACGAATCCGATGGCCAGGATCAGCCAGCGAAGCTGCTCCGGGGAGGGCGCCCGCTGAACCCATCCGATGAAGGCGATGAGACTGAGAACCCTTCCCACATTGAGGGCCAATTCCCGGGCAACCACAAATTCCACACGAAAGCGGGCGCTCTCCCTGCTCTCTCCAATCACATCGAAGACCGTCGAAGTGAGGGGAATGAAGTAGAGGGGAGAAAACAGGGCCGCTCCGATTCCCAGGACAAACAGGGTCCAGGTGTTGAGATCCCACAGGATCGGCAAGCATACGACCCCCATCATCAGGGCCCCCAACAGGATGCACTCATCCCGCCAGTTCGGCCGCATAAACCGCCCCACCACATAATAGGTCACCAGGGAGACCAGAGAAGAGATCGCCAAAAAGTTCCCCAGCACCCACTCGTCCTTCGCGGCGATATAGACCAGCAGCCCGATCAGAAAGGCAAAGGTCCCCTCCCGCGCCCCCTGGGCGATCATCGCCAGATTCACCCAATACCAATGGGTGCCCCGCCGCATTCCCAACCTCAAAATATCCGGCAGCCGAAATTGCCCCGCGGCGCGCCGGCGCGTTAACAGAAAGCTGACCAGCACCGCCATCACAAAGATCCCCAATGAGATGCTGAAAATGATCCGGTAGCCCGTAAATTGATCGACCTGCTTGATGATCCAGCCGGACAACATCGGAGCGATGATTCCGGCCGCCGAAACCAGCAGCCCGTTGACGCCGTTGTAGATGTCCCGGTTGTCCCGCTCCGTGATCTCGAAATACAGCAGGTTATAGGCCAACCAGAAAAATCCCGCCCCGATCCCCATAAAACTGCCCAGCAGGGTGACGTAGCGGACGGCTTCACGCCCCAGCATCAACACGGACAGGTAAAAGAGCGCTTGAAGGGCCACCCCTAACCGGACGATCACCACCCGATCGACTCGCTTGGCCAGACGGCCGGCGACGACGAAGGCAGCCGCCATCGCCACATAACCGACCAGATTAAACCATCCGATCAACGAGAACTGACTGTTGATCTTCCACAGGTATACATTGACAAAGGTGTTGGACAAGGCGGTGGAGGCCGCGAAGAGACCGCTGATCAACTGAAGAAGCCAAGCTTCCCTATCCAATTGTTTTCGATCCGTCAGGAGCCAATCCATATACGCCTCACCACGGGTTAGAATAACCAACTGGAGGCGTCGTTAACAAAACGGCCCACCCCCGCGGTCCGACCGGCGCCAGCCCGATGAAATCCTTCACAGCTCATTCCTTCGGCCGAAGGAGAAGACCGGTGAGGAGAAAACCGGTGAACAGCCCTCCCAAATGGGCGATCAAGTTGATCCGCGGATCGAGGATGCTCATGAGGACGCTGATCCCGATCATGGTGAGCAGTCCTTTGCTCACCTCCGGCTCGATGGCACGCCGCATGATCAGATACAGATAAACCCCCATCAGGCCGTAAATCGATCCCGACGCGCCGGCGCTCACTCCGGTTTGACCGGCCCAGGTCATAAACCAGTAAGTCATCAGGTTTCCAACAAAGCCTGAGGACAGGTACAAAAATAAAAAGGCGATTCGACCAAACAGCCATTCCAGCTGGGGACCGAACAGATACAGGGCGAAGCTGTTGAACAGGATATGAAATAATCCGATGTGAATAAAAATCGGCACCACCAACCGCCACCATTCCCCATAGCTGACCAAAAGCGGTTCCAGGGCTCCGAAGCGAATCAGGTTCGGCACGGACTGGGTTCCGCCCATGATCGTCATGATCAGGAAAATAACCGCTTGTATCAGAAAAAGGCTCGTCACGACGGGAAACAGGCGGGGAAATTGGCGAAAGGGGATATGTGTGTGGCCGAACATAAAACCCCTCCTCAGCGATTCGACGGTCCGACACCCCGGATGATCGGCTGCCCCATCTTCAAAGCGGTCCCCGGTGCCCAGTCGGAGATCCACTCCACCCGACCCGGTTCAAACAGTAGGATCACCGTTGAACCAAATTCAAACCGTCCCATCTCCTCCCCCTTGGAGAGAGGAAGCGGCGGTTCATACGCTTTGCACTTGCAGCGCCGATCAGCGGAGCGGGTGAACACCTGCGGATCAAAATTTAACCGGATGCTCCCCACATTGGTCGCCCCCACTTTGACTACTGCGATTGTCCCCAGGGCCGTCCGCAAAAAGGTGATCAAGCGTTCATTGCGAACGAACAGACGGCGAATCGCCCGCAGCCCGAAGGCATTCACCGGAAACAACTGCCCCGGTATGTACGACACATGCGTCACTTCCCCGTCGACAGGCGTGTGAATTCGATGGTAATCCCGCGGACTGAGGTAAATGGTGAGAAACTTGCCGCCGTCGTATCGGTCGGCCTGTTCGCGGTCCCCTCCCAGCAAATCGACGAGGCGATAAGTGACTCCCTTGGATTGAATCAGCGTGCCCTCGGTGATTTCCCCGAGCTGGGTAATCACGCCATCCACCGGACTGACAACCGTATCCGGCGACGGATCGACGGGACGGGCGTCCGGCTTCAATCTCCGAACAAAAAACTCCAGCAGATTCGGGTAATCCCGCCAAGGCTTTTCCGCTTCTTCCAAATTGACCCGGAATCGGCGGATAAATAGGGGGATCGCATATCGACTGATCGGACTGCGTGCCCATCGTCCCACCGCCTTGGATAAGGCATGCTTGGGAAGCAGGTAAAAAAGGGACAAAAGGAGACGGTCCTTCATTTTTCCTTCCACAAACCCTCCTAGCACAAATTAGAATGAGTGAATCAAGCATTCCTGGGCACAATACATACCGGAGGTGATAAAGCATGGCTTTCCAACCCAAAGGACCGGCCCAAACCAATGCTCAGCAGGTCCGCCAAAAAAATCGTCAAGCGGCCCAACAGCAGCAGCAACAACAATTTCAAAACGAATTTGCTGCTGAGACGAACCCGCAACAGGTTCGTCAGCAAAACCAACAGGCTGAAGCCCGCAAGCAACAGAACCAACAATAACCGATATACTCCTGCTTGCCCATCCCGGCCTTCCGGGATGGGTAATTCGTTTTTCGGTAATCCCTTGGACACCCCGGCAGACAGGATGACCCGCATGGCTTCGTCCACCGAAAGATCCAACACCTCGATATCCTTCCGTTCAAACCAATGCAGATCTCCGGCCAATTGCATGCTTTGTGGAAAAT
>JAJYSD010000120.1 GCA_021793745.1 Bacillota bacterium | reverse complement strand
GTAATCCCACCCGATGCGGGCGGAGAGGCGCACCACATCCGGGATGTCGGCTGGTCTCACCCGGTCGATGGGGAGGTGGTGGACTCGTTCCGCTCTGTTCATCTGCATGGACTTGCTCTCTCCTTTCCGTCGATTCCGTTGGTTTTCTGCTGAGAGAGCTGGATCCCCCCTGAATCTGAGGGATTGACCCCGGATCAAGAACGAGAGACCCCCTTATATCGATAAATCGGAAGGCCCGTAACTGGGAACCGACTGTTCTCCATCTCGGAATGTTAGCAAGTCGGAGGTGTCCGTGCAAGAGGTTGCGTAACGAAAGACCCTGCACCGCGATGGTGCAGGGTCCCCTTTGTCAGGAAGGTCTCATTTTTGTTTGAATTCGATCTTCATGGCCTGGGCCATGCGCTTGGGCAAATCGGTGTTGTCCATCCATCCCCGGAACAGGTCGGAACCTTTCCCATAGGCATAGACCGGCAGATTGACCCCCGTATGGGCGGTGCTTGTCCAACCGATATAAGCGCGTTTGCTGATCACATGGTTGATGGCCAGTTTTCGGTTGCTGGCGTTGCGGATTTGCTCCACTTCTTCCTCCGTCAGGTCGATCTTCGCATATTTCTTCAGCACTTCCCGGATGTTGGTCCCCTTTTCGTCGATTTGTTCCGCCATGTATTGACCGGTGGCCGTCACATGGCGAAGGATTTCCGCTTGGTTTTTGTATTCGTTGTAGCCGCCGACGGACATGCCCCCCGTGTCGTGATCGCCGGTCACGACCACCAGGGTGCGCCCATCCCGCTTGGCGAAATCCATCGCCACCTTGATGGCCTGCTCGAAGGCCTCCGTGTCCTTCATGGCCCAGGCGGCATCATTGTCGTGTCCGCCCCAGTCGATCTGGCTGCCCTCCACCATCAGGAAAAAGCCCTTTTTGTTCTTCTTCAGCGTGTCGATCGCCGTCCGGGTCATTTCGGCCAGGCTGGGTTCTTTGGACTTGTCCCGATCCAGCTCGGGAGCCATGCCCTCCTCGGCAAAGAGGCCCAGCAGCTTATTCCCCTTGGCCTTTAACAGTTGATCGCGGTTTTCCAGCAGTTGATAGCCCTGGGCGCGGGCTTCTTCGATCAGATTGCGTTCCGGCTGTTTGCCTCCCTCCGATTCTGGCAAGAAGAATTGCTTTCCGCCGCCGAGGAGCACGTCGGCTTTCCCCAGCATTTGGGGAGCGATGGCGACTTCATCGTCGCGATCCGGAACCTTGGCCGCAAAGGAGGCCGGAGTCGCATGGGTGATGGATGCGGTGGCCACCAATCCGGTCGATTTGCCGTTTTCCTTGGCCGCTTCGAGGATGGTTTTCAGCGCTTTCCCGTTCGGATCGACGCCGACCATGTCGTTATTGGTTTTTACTCCGGTGGCCATGGCGGTCGCCGCGGCGGCGGAGTCGGTGACGGCGTTGTCAGCCGAGGCGGTCCGCATCATGCCCACGAGGGTTTGATCAAATACCGTCGGTCGATCCCCTTGATAAAGCCGGTAGTTGGTGGCATAGGCGGCCGAGAATCCGTCCCCGATCATGAAAATGACGTTTTGCACTTTTCCATGGCCGTCAGGTCGCGCCCCCGCCGAATCCGTAGGCAATCCGGTATTCCAGGCAGTAAATAGCAGTGCGAAAACCAAGACCCCCAACCACAGTTTTCTTTTCATGCTTACTCCCTCCGAAATGAAAAATGATCGACGCAAAAGAAAAACAGGAAAATTGGGAAGTTTCAAACCCTTGCAGTCTGACCCCCCTCCGAGGCGAGAGATTTAGCGCGTCAACGCGTCATCGCTTTTCACCCGCCTCCTTTATACCAGCGGTGGATTCCCTCCTTTCGCTTAAATCTTAACAACCAATTTTTAATTTAATGTTATCATTCTTTAAAAGTTGCATCAATGTTGCCGGATGGTGTGAATCCCTTAGATGCGTTGAAGAAGTGGAGGAGATGGTCGATCAGGGCTTTCAGCCCGCCGGAAACCTTTTTTCGCCGGGGTAAAACCAGATAAACCGGAATGGAAGGCAGCGGGGGGTTGGAATGAAAGGGGAGCACCTTCAACGCTCCGGCGGCGGCCATCTCCGCAGCGGCGATTTGGAGCAGAAAACCGACGCCCTCCCCCGACCGGATCCAACGGAGCAGCAGGGACATGTGTTCCATCTGAACGAAGGGCAGGAAATGGCGGCCGAAGGCGGTCTTGAACCACTGATCGTATTCCGCCCCCCAGCTGAGATGGATGAAGGGAAGTCGCCGAAGATCGGCGGGGTTGAGCGTGCCCTCCGGGTGCGGGAAATCGGTCGGCGCCGTCAGGCAGAGGGATTCTTGGTGGAGGCGAACCACTTCCAGCCCCGTGTGGTACGGAGGGATGTAAAGGATGCCCAGGTCTGCCAATCCGTCGTGCAATTTTTCCGCGATTTCGTCGGAATGGCCGGTGATGAGCCGCAGGGCGTTCTTCGGATGTTTCCTGCGGAATTGGTTGACCGCGGGAAACAGGATGTGATCCCACAGGGAATGGGGACTGCCGACAAAGAGCTGCTCTTCCGCAATCCCTTCCATCATCAGGGCTTTTTCTCCTTCCCGCTTCAGCTCGAGGATTCGCTGGGCGTAGGGGAGGAGATTTCTCCCTGCAGGGGTGAGTTCGATGTGCCGGCGGGTCCGTTTAAACAACGGCTTTCCGACGCTTTTCTCCAACATCTGAATGCGGATGGTGACGGTGGACTGGACGAGGTGAAGGGCCTCCGCGGCCCGGGTGAAGCTCTTGGTTTTGGCCACTTGCAGGAAGGCTTCCAACTGATTAATTTCCACGGCAATCCCCTCGATCTATTAAAAAAACCGATAGAAACCATTGATATGATTCGTTTCAAAAATAGAAGTTCCTGCCGTAAGCTGAAGATGTGCAGGATCCAATCGAAAGGTAAGGAGGCCAAAACGATGGATTGGAAAGGTTGGCAGCGGCGATGGGATCGGCAACAGGAGCGATATCTGCCCTACCGGGAGCAGAGTTTGGAAGCCCTCGTCCGATGCGTGGAAGCGGTGGTCTGTGGGCAGGGAAGGGTCCTGGATCTCGCCTGCGGCTGCGGATCGGTGACCGCGTGCCTGCTGAATCGGGTTCCGAAGCTGCAGGTGGTGGGAGTGGATATCGATCCCGTCCTGCTGAGGATCGCCCGCGGGGCCTTTGCGGGGGATGCGCGGGTGCGGTGGATCGACCGGGATCTGCGCGATCCCCGTTGGGCGGCGGATCTGGAACCGGCATCCTTTGATGCCGTGGTGACCGCCACGGCGCTCCATTGGCTGGGGGAATCCGTCTTATCCCGGGTTTACTGCGATGTGGCGGGCCTTCTTCGGCCCGGAGGCGTGTTGGTCAATGCGGACCACATGCCTCTCCGAAGCGAAGTGCTCTCCGGGGCGGGCAGCCGCCTGTACGCCGAGCGGTTTGAAGCCGCCGCGGATCGTGAGGATTGGGATGGATGGTGGGAGGCGATCTCGAGGAAAGCGGGGTTGGCCGATGCTCTGGAGGAACGGGAGAGGCGTTTCGGGAGGAGGAGAACCCATGAGTTTATGCCGCGGTCGCGTGGCATGTACAGCATCTCTCCCGTGCAGGCTCCGCTTCGGAGGTCGTTTGGAGGTCCTTTAATGAAGCGGTCCTCGCCGCAGTGAAATAAGGGAATACCGCATTTCGCGGGGCTTTCGAGGAGGAAGAAGGGGGAGATTTCCCGAAATGGTTGAAAAACCAGAGCTTGAAGGAGGTGCATGATAATCGTGAAATTGTTGACGTTTCGATCGGAAAGGGGTTGGAAAACGGGGGTCAAAACGGACCGGGGCATCCTGGAACTTTCGGAACCCGTCGAGTCCATCGTGGCGGGCGGGGATGCGGCGTTTCGGGAGGTGGCCGCGGCGGTGGAGCGGGCTCTCCGGGAGGGTTCGGAGCTTTTGTCCGAAGGGGAGTTGACCCTGGGGCCCTGTGTGCCGCGTCCGGAAAAAATCCTCTGCATCGGACTCAATTACCGAAAGCATGCGGAGGAGTCCAACATGCCGATTCCCGAATATCCGATTCTCTTCAACAAATTTCACAATGCCCTGGCTGGCAGCGGCGAGCCGGTTCCGATTCCCCGGGAGGCCCGGCAGGTGGATTATGAGGCGGAACTGGCCATCGTCGTCGGCCGGACGGCCCGGGATGTGAAACGGGAAGAAGCGATGGATTATATATTCGGGTACTGTGCGGCCAACGATCTGTCCGCCCGGGATCTGCAGTTTCGGACCAACCAGTGGTTGCTGGGGAAGTGCTGCGACGGGTTTTGTCCCCTCGGTCCCTATCTGGTGACCAGGGATGAGGTGGAGGACCCCCATTCCCTCGGCATCCGGTCATATGTGAATGGGGAGCTCCGGCAGAATTCCAGTACAGCCGACATGATTTTCCGCTGCGATGAACTGGTCAGTTACATTTCCCGCTTCATGACGCTCCGGCCCGGAGATGTGATTTTGACGGGCACCCCGGAGGGCGTTATCATGGGATACCCGGAGGATCAGCGGGCGTGGTTGAAGGACGGGGATGAAGTGACCGTCGAAATCGACCGGCTGGGCCGGCTGACAAACCGGATGGTGCAGGGATGAGCCGGGCTCGGCTTCCGGGCCTCGGATCGATGCCTTGTACCCTCCGGGTGCGTCGCGGCTGAATCGCATTCATCACGAGAAAAAGAGGTGCCAGTGGATGGGTGTAACACATTATCCGCCGGGGTTTCTGTCCAAGCAGTTTCATTGCCCGTATTGCGGTGTCTTTGCGGTGCAAAATTGGTTCGACCTCAAGGCGAAAAACAAAATATGGCGCTGCGTCTGTTATCACTGCAAAAACGAGTCGGTTTGGATTGAGGTGCGTAAAGGGGAGGGGCGCATGATCTATCCCGATATGCACCAGGGTCCGCCTCCCCACGAAGAGATGCCGGAAAGGGTGAAGGAGGATTACCTGGAGGCGATGTCGATCGTCTCCAAGTTCCCGAGGGGCGCTGCGGCCCTGCTCCGTTTGGCTTTGCAAAAGCTGATGCAGGAGTTGGGGGAAACCGGGAAAAGCCTGGATCAAGATGTGGCTTCCCTGGTGGAAAAAGGATTGCCGGAGGAGGTCCAGCAAGCCTTGGACCTCCTCCGGGTGATCGGGAAGGAGTCGGCTGTCCCGGGTCAATTGGATCCGAGGGACGATCAGGACACGGTGATGCAGTTGTTTGAACTGATCAATTTCATTGTAGAGGACCGGATCACCCGCAAAAAGAAACTGGAGGCCCTCCACCGGATGCTCGCCGAACGGCGATAAGATCCACAAGGAACGACATGTCGAACCAAGCCGGGCGCTTGAGCCGAAAGCGCCCGGCAATCCCTGAAAGTCCGCGAGGAGCGGACTTTCGGTTTTTTGGTACGCCGGAAGGAAGTCGGCGCGAGCGGAGGCGG
>JAJYSD010000119.1 GCA_021793745.1 Bacillota bacterium | reverse complement strand
CCGATCTACGATTACGCCGGACTATTATCATTACGACCCAAAGAATGCCGATGAAATCAACGAAAAGTATGACATGTACGTGATCCCGCTGGCGGACGCTTTCCGGGAGCAGTTCGTGCCTTCCCTCCGAAAATACACCAAACTGATTAAAAAGCTGAAGATTCCGGTAGTTGTCATCGGAGTGGGACTCCGGGCACCCTTTGAACCCAAGCTGAACGAGGGGTTCCCCTTTGACGAGGATGTCAAGGCGTTCGTCAAAGCGGTCCTGGAAAAGTCGAGCATCATCGGTGTCCGCGGAGAAATCACGGCCAAATACCTTTCCCGGTTGGGATTCCGCGAGGGCGTGGACCACGAGGTGATCGGCTGCCCTTCCATGTATGCCTTCGGAAGGGAGTTGAAAATCCGGGAGACCGACATTACCAAGGATTCCCTGGTCTGCGTCAACTCCTCGCGCCTGTCCCCCAACCATGTATTGAACTTCATCGCCCGGGGCATGGAAGAGTTTCCTAATTTTTATTTCATCCCCCAATGGTTGAAAGAGCTGCAACTGACCTATGTGGGACATCCGCCCCTCAGCAAATCCAGCAAGAATTATCCGGATAAAATGTCCCATCCCATCTACATGAACAACCGGGTCGTTTTTCCGCTGAATGTGGTAACCTGGCTCGACTTGCTGCGAAAAGCGGATCTCGCCTTCGGCGCTCGACTCCACGGCAACATCATGGCCACCATCGCCGGAACTCCCAGCCTGATCATTCCGAAGGATGCCCGTATGCGGGAGTTGGCGGAATACCACCAGCTGACCTACGTCATGGCCAATGAGATCACGGACGAGACGCGGCTGAGCGACTTGATCGAGAAAGTGGATTTCCAATCCCCGACCCGCAGACAGGCGCAAAACTTTGATCACTTCATCAACTTCCTGAACAAAAATAACATCGATCACATTTACAAAGAGGATCTGAATCCGACGAACGTACCCTTTGACGAGAAGCTGAAGACCGTCGATCCGCTTCCGCCCGTCACCCCCATCAGCGGTCTGAGCCTGGAAGAGATCGTAAAGCGGTGGGAGAATTATCACCTCGTCGAAAAAGAGCGCAACAAAAAGCAGAAGAAAGAGATCGAGAAAAGGGATGAAAAGATCAAGAAATTGCAGAGCCAGCTGAACCGGAAATCGGTACGCGTCGCGTTAAAGCTCTCGAACCTGCTGGCCTCCAAAAAATAAAAGGGACAAAACCGGAGCGCACTTCTTTGGATGAAGTGCGCTCCAGGTGTTGATGCAGGCGACCGGCGCCACGACGGTTCGGTAAAACGATTGTATTGAAATCCCACAGGCAAACTTTCATCGATGCGTTTTCCGATTTTGCGCCACCCGCCCTATCATCCCGACATGTTGAAGGCTGGGGGCTGGGTATTATATTCAGCCTCTAGATTCTCCATATTACAGTGTTCTTTTTGTGACGTTTCGGCCAAGGAGGGACATGATCGAAGATCGAATTCGACAGTTTGCCAAAGCAACAAAGGAAAAGGAGTACTGGCGTCAAACCAGCGAAACCCTTTCCTAGAATGACGACCGTATGCATCAGTTTCCCCGAGCCATAGCCTCTAACAAAAAACCGATTCCGAATCGGGGGATGGTTTATTGTTGCTCGGGCTGTAAAATTTTCTCCATCGCCATCACATCAACGAAGCGGCCATCCAGCTTTCCTTGATTTTGAAACACTCCCACCTCCCGGAAACCCATTTTTCGATACAACCCTTGGCCGAGATGGTTAAAGGGAAAAGTAAACAAAACCATCTTGTAAAAGCCGTTTTCCTTCGCCTTTTCCTCCAATGCCCGCAAAAGGCGGGAACCGACCCCTTTTCCCCGCCAAGAGCGATCGATATAGACCGAAAGATCCGCCACACCGGCATAAGCACACCGATGAGAGTACGGATTGAGTGAAGCCCATCCCTGGACTTCACCGTTGACCTCTGCCACCAGCACAGCGTACCGAGGGGATCTTCGGTGAAACCATTGGTGCATCTCTTCCATGTTTTTGGGCTGCTCCTCCAAAGTGGCAATCCGATCCAGAATCCCTTGGTTGTAAAGATCGCGAATCCGGGGAATATCTTTTTCCTCCGCTTCCCGGATGATCCAATTGCAGTTCATTCATTCCACCCTCGCTCGCTTATGAAGGGGAATTGAAGAAAAAACGGTTATTCAACTCCCGACAAAAACGTTCTATGGTATCTTGATTTACGGCGTAATAATGCCACTTTCCTTCTTTTCGCTCGTGAAGGAGGCCGGCTTTTTTCAATTCTTTCAGGTGATAGGACACTTTGGATTGCTTCATATCCAACGCTTCTTGGATATCACAGACGCACATTCCCTTTGTACAACATGATGGGATCGCTTTTTCAGCACCCGCTTTGGCTATCAAGTCCATAATCTGCAACCGGATCGGATCAGCGAAGGCTCGGGCGATCAGGGAAAGTTGTTCATGGTTGTATGACATCGGACTCCCCTCCTTCTTGACGGCAACAACCGATCTTCAGCAACACGCGCCGGTTTGTGCCGATTGGGAACGTTCTTCCGTGGAACAGCAAGCATTCGCTCCTTGGGGGGTTTCCCTCATCACCTCGGCGTCCCCTTTAACCACAAACACTTCCCAGCGGTGTCCATCCGGGCTGGTTACCCAAATCTTATCCTGTACCGCATAGCAACAGGTGGTATCCATTTCGTCGAAAGTTGCTAATCCTGCGTCCTGCAATCTCTGTTTAGCGGCGAGAACTTCCTCGGTCGCGGATACTTGGATTCCCAGATGGTTGATGCCGCCGCTCACTTCGCCACCTTCGTTCAAGGTAAAGTTCAGCGCCGGTTCATCCAGATCGAACTTGGCATAGCCGGGGCGTACTTTCGCCGGCTCTTTACCAAACAGACACCGATAAAACTCAAGGGAAGACTCCAAGTTCCTCACATTGACGGCCACATGGGGCTTCAGTACCATATACATCCTCTCCTTTGGAAGGAATTATCCACCGCAAGACGGGGCGGCACAACAGGTCAGATTGCTCTTCACATACCGGGGGTAGCATTGATCGTAGGTATTCCAAACGGATCGGAGGATCTGCACCCACTTTCTCGCTTTCCCACGACGGTTGACCTTCTGAAATTCCTTTCGAAATTCCTCCTGGCGGATTTTGGCCATCTGTATCATGACGTAATCGTGATTATACACAGGCTTCTCCTCCCATCAACTTTTGTTGATATGATGATACATCAAAATTATTTGATTCGTCAATGCTCAAATCAAAAAAAATTGATTCGATGGATGGAATAGAAAATAAAAGACCGGGATTATCCCCGGCCTTATTTAAATTGCTCAATGCCTTCCAAAGTCGATGCGATTTGATCCGTCAGGGATTGCAGGAGCAACCTCCCCTTTTCAGCGGTTGCCCGGGTGGGAAAGCCGATCGTTCCGCTCTCGGTATAGGGTTTCATCCCGACGGTTTCCAGGAGAGGACGGTTAGGCACATCGCAATCGGATCGTTTGTCTTCCTTCACTGCCTTCGGCATCAGATGCATTATGAGGGAGGTCTCGCCCTCTCCGGCATGCATATCTCTACTGATGGTTTCACGGATTCCTGCCGCCCGGTAAGCTTCTTCCCAGTGGCGGCGGTTTGGAAACGGCCCCCATACGGTTCGTGGATCTTCGGCATTCAGTTCCTGAACAATATTCCTCAGAAGATGATTGCCGCCGTGTCCATTGATGATGACAACGTGAGAAATGCCGGATCGTTTCAGCGATTGGACAATATCGGTAACCACCACCGTCAACGTATGGGTCCGGAGGGATATGCAGCCGGGGAAATCCGCATGCTCAAAGGAAGCGGAGTAGGGAAGGACAGGAACGCAGTAAGAGGGCTCGAACCGCTTGGAGAGTTCATTCGCGATTGCCTCGGCGATAAGGGCATCAGTACTTATGGGTAAATGGTATCCGTGTTGCTCGGTGGCTCCGATTGGGAGAAAAGCCACGTTGACATCCGTCAGTTCATTCCACGAAGACAGAGAATCCATGGATCACACTCCCCCTAGGGATCAAAACGCAAACCGATATACAAGATATAGAAAAGGCCTTTCCGCCTGACTCTGACAGAAAGGCACAGAAGTCCCTTGAGGCCAGCTTACAAAAACAAGAGGCCTCCGTAAAGTCCCCGTTCAGTAAGAAGGGCGTCCAACAAGACCGCGAATTGACTTTTACTTTCATCTTGGCGTGCAGAAAATGCATCAGCGCCGCAAAGAAACGAAGACAAGCCTTTCGGCTTGCGCTGCGGAGAACGGCCGGGACTGAAATGAGAAGACTGGCAGCGTGAGGCGGTTCTGGATCAGAACACTTTAGCCGACTAAAGGTTTGCAATTCGTTTGCAATTAGGCTGAAAATAAAAATGGCGGGGGCTGAAAACCCCCGTCACTCCTGGTCGGGGCGGCCGGATTTGAACCGACGACCCCCTGGTCCCAAACCAGGTGCTCTACCAAGCTGAGCCACGCCCCGCAGGGAAATCCGTTTTTAAAAACAAAAAAATGGTGCCGAAGGTGGGAGTCGAACCCACATGGTCGAAAGACCACACGATTTTGAGTCGTGCGCGTCTGCCAATTCCGCCACTTCGGCATGTCCTTTGCGATAACGACGCAGTTTTTTCGATTTTGGCCTATTCGTTTTATTCGTTCCGGTTCGCTCGATCCTTTTATAGGCGAGGAATCAGCGACCGGATAGCCGATATCGAATCGTGCGCCTCCGGAGTAATGCGAGATTAATTATATCGAGGAATCAGGCGTCTGTCAAGCGTTTAATTTCATCGGTATTTATTGTCAATATTTTTGCACGCATGCCAAACTGAAAGTGTCCCAAAAAGCGCCGTGTTCTGCCCCTATATAAGATGGGCGGTGCTCAAAGTGAGTCGGCGTTTGAAATGGAGTTTAATCGCTGCTGCAGTCCTAATTATCGCAGCTACAACAGGATTTATTTTCATGGGGGAAGATAACGCAACTGCGAAAATATACAGAAGAGGATTATAGTCGCGATGTAAATGCGGTTATGGCTTCGTTGTTGCCCGAATTGGAATCGGAAGTCGACGCATTCAAAGTTACAGATCCGACTGTAGGGCAAGAATCGGCGGAACTTGCTGTACCCAAAATGTTGGGGAAATATCAGACCGCAATCGAACTCCAAGCCATACAAGCGCCTGACGGGAAAGTAAACGATCATAAAAAGTTGTTGGAAATCATTCGCGCAGGAGAGAGTAGCCGTCCCTGTCCAATCTATGCGGATCCTGAGCAGGACCCCCGTTTTTCTCGTAGAATCTCTGTGCTTCTTCCCAGGTAGAGAAGTCGTCACAGTCCTTGTCCGCAGCGAAGGTTACGCCCGGGACCGCGAAAACAAGCGACAGCATGAACAACGCCGACAGTACCCTCCGCA
>JAJYSD010000118.1 GCA_021793745.1 Bacillota bacterium | reverse complement strand
TTGGCAAGGCGGTGCTCTACCCCTGAGCCACTTCCGCTCGCAGATGGTGGTTCGGGACGGAATCGAACCGCCGACACGAGGATTTTCAGTCCTCTGCTCTACCAACTGAGCTACCGAACCACATGTCCTTTTGCGACGTCTCCAATTATATCACACATCTTATCCTGAATCAAGGGTTCCCTCTGAAAAAGTTCCGTTTTTCTGAGGGACATTAAGTATTGTATCCCGGTCCGGGGAGGAAGTCAAGATCCCTCCGTCCCCTTCATCAGCCGGCGATTGGGTCCTTCCACCGGGTAGACATCCACGTAATGGCGGATCCGCTCCATGATCCGCCGGGCCTTCGCCCGTTCCGTTCCTCCCCGATGGGAGTGGGCCAGGTGATCCTCCAGCTCGTCCAGGTCCAGGTTGGACGTATAGACCACGGGCAGCCCCTCGGAAACCCGGTATTGAAGAATGGAGCCCAACACCTCATCCCGGGTCCAGGGCGTAAGGGTTTCTGCGCCGATGTCGTCCAGGATCAGGACGGTCGCCTTTTTCAGCCGCCCCAACTTTTCCTGGAGGGACCCCTCCTGGATGGCATCGCGCATCTCCCGCATGAAGTCCGGCACATACACCATCAGGGAATCCACATTGTGACGCACCAGCTCCCGGGTCATCGCCCCGGCGATTCGGCTCTTCCCCACGCCGAAGGGGCCGTACAGATACAGCCCGCGCTCCGGCCGACCGTCGGCAAAGGCATTGCAAAAGCGAATCGCCGCTCGAATCGCCTCGGTCCGTCCCGCATCCAAAACAATCGTTTCAAAGGTGGCGGACAAAATGTCCCGCGGGATATAGTGGCTGCGGATCAGCCGGTTTCGTCTCTCTTCCTCCATCCGGACCCTTAGCTTGTCACAGGGTTGCATTGACAGCTCCACATAACCGCCGGAATACACGAGCTGCCCCGCATGACCCTGCACCAGATTGGGGCAGCGATCCAAGCCGGGGCATTTGGCGCAGTTCTCCTGCTCCTGGACAAACTGGCGCACCCGTGCGAGGGAGCGAACCAAGGTCTTTTTGGAGACCTGCGGGTGATCCCGCAGAAATTGAGCCACCGACGGATGGGACAGCCACTTTTGGACTCGGGCTTCGATTCCTTTTCGCCCGGGCATCCTTTTCATCCATTCACCCGTATAGCGGTTAATCCGGTTCACGTTGAACCCCTCTTTTCTTTGAACCGCTCACGCATGCGGTTCAATTCGTCCATAATTTCCGCCTTCACCCGGGGATCCACTTCCGTTGATTTCAGCCCTCCGCTGCGCTCCGCTTCCATCTGTTTCACCAACGCCCGCGGCAACTGTTCCGTGTCGGATCCCTTTCGGGAAGAGCGGTCTTTCGTCTGCTTTCGCTGCTGCTTCTGCCGTTTCCACTCCCAGTTTAACTCTTTTCGCGCCAGTTCGTAAGCCTGCTCCACCGTCTCCACACCGCGCCGCTTCCAGTGTCCGGCGATTTTTTCCACCAGCGGTCGAGGGAGTTTATAATCGTGGGTATACATCACATACTCCAAAAGAACATTGATCACGCCGTAGGGCAACCCGTATTCGCGGATCAGCCGCTCCACCAGCTCCACATCGGCGTCGGGGATGCGCATGCCGTTCTGGAAGTGGGATAACAGCTCCAGGGGGGAGATGGTTGCCAATTCCTTGAGATGGCGCTTGAGATGATCCTCTTCCTTTGAGGGAACCGCCTCCTTTCCTTCTCCCCCTGGAAGAGGGGAATCCCTGTGCGCCTCCTTGGGGGAGGCATTCCGATTGACCACCACGGGAAGGCCACCGAACCGAATGCGATACTCGTTGCAAACAAAATTGCGAAGCCGCTCGAGATTGATTCGCCCATTGTATGTCACATAGGGATTTTGCAGCGCCCGCAGAAGATCCCAATCGCTCAGCTGGTAAAGGAAGCGAATTTCTCTCAGCTGCATCTCCACCTCTTCCGTCCAGGCATCGGGATCCAGGACGGATTCCAGCCGCATTCGGATCATGGCCAAATCGTCCTCGTCGGAGAAAAAAGAAGGCGGTTTTCCCTCGCGTGAAATCGGTTCGACTCCGGGATTCCACATCTTTTCGACGGAAGCCGCTGCGCTGATCTCCGCCGGGGAGAAGCTTCCAAACACTCTCTGGAAGGATTTGGTTACATTTTTCCCCCTCGCATCCTTCCGGTAATTCCCGTCCCCCTCGAACAGTTTTCGGCGAATGGTCAGATAACGCTCCTTCCCCAGGCGGTTATACAGGGCGATGCTGAGGACGTCGCTTTGGAAAAACCGCTCCGGACACAGGGGCGGAATGATCTCATACTCGTAAAGGCGCCTCTCTCCCTTGTCCGAGCGGTAGGTGTTGACGAGGCCCACCCCCTCCAGACGATAACGGGCCTCCAACAGATCCTGCAAAGGGAGTGACAGCAGGTTCATCAAATAAAGATGGGAATGGACTTCGGAAGCACCCGGCCGGTGCAATGGGACCTGGTAGGCCAAGGTGAGATACAGACCAATGGCCGCTGTTCCGACAATCGGTTGGTACAGGTGCAAAAGACTGCTCACATCCGCCGCATGGATCGGCCGAAGCGTCCGGCACCACCAGCCGTCCCGCGGCGTGCACTCTTTCCAGATCATCGATGACATACCCGAAGCCTCCTCAACTTCCCTTTTCGGGTAAAACAGCAACCATCGGAAACCATCACCCATCACCAAGCGCTTCCCGACTGGAAAAGGGGCCCGGAGCCGGTGTGAATCGTCCGGGCAGAGGAAATCCGCTTGTAAAAGGATACTAAGCAGGAAAATGAAGGATTGGAATGAACAGCGTCCGTTCGGGAAACAATCTTGGAAGAAATCCGATCGCAAAGGGTCCTATTATTGTACCAATCCCCCTCACCGTTGACAAACCGAACTTCGTCCGATCGGACCCTGTTTTGTTCATCCATCTTTCTCTTTCACATTCGGAAGCGACTTCTGGGACCGATTCAACAATTCCTCCAGTTCCTTCACAAACATGTTGATATCCCGGAATTGCCGGTACACCGAAGCAAAGCGGACATAGGCCACCTCGTCCACTTCCGCCAATCCCTCCATCACCATTTCACCGATTTCCCGGGATGGCACCTCCGACCGTCCCTGCTCCCGCAGTTGGCGCTCAATCCGGTCCACCAGCTCTTCCAGCTGATTCAGGGGAACGGTCCGCTTTTCGCATGCCCGGATCAGTCCGCGCAGCACCTTTTCCCGGCTGAATTCCTCCCGGCCCCCATCCTTCTTGATCACCATGAGGGGTTTCTCTTCCACCATCTCAAAGGTGGTGAACCGCCTTTCACAGGTTTCACACTCGCGGCGGCGCCGAATCGACTTCCCTTCATGGGCCGGACGGGAATCCAGCACCCGGCTTCCCATCGATCCACAGTAAGGGCATCTCATCACCATCCCTCCTCCATACTCATTGTATCCTCTTTCCGAAGAAAGCTAAAAACAAAAAAATCCCGTCGCCTTTTCTATAAAAAGGTGACGGGAACCGAGTATGACACCCGTATCCGATTATAAAGCCACTTCTTGCTTCGCCGGCTCGACGCCCTCCATCCGGTCGACCAGCTTGACCAAATCGACGACGCGGCAAGCGTATCCCCACTCGTTGTCATACCAGGCCAAAATCTTGACTTGCCGCTCCCCGGTCACCATGGTGGAGAGGGCATCGACGATGGCGGAATGATCGTTGCCGTTAAAATCGGAGGAAACTAGCGGCTCCTCACAATATTGCAGAATGCCCCTCATATGCGTTTTGCTGGCTTGCTTGAAGGCTTGGTTCACCTCTTCCACCGATACCGGGACCGACAGATCCGCCACCAGATCGACGACGGAAACATTGGGCGTGGGAACGCGCAGCGCCAAGCCGTTCAGCCGTCCGGCCAACTCCGGCAACACCTTGCCGATCGCCTGGGCCGCACCCGTCTTCGTTGGAATGATCGATTGGGCGCACGCCCGGGCCCGCCGGAGATCTTTATGGGGATTATCCAGGTTGTTCTGGTCATTGGTGTAAGCATGAACCGTCGTCATCAACCCGTGTTCGATCCCGAACGCCTCGTGCAACACCTTCACCACGGGAGCGAGGCAGTTGGTGGTGCAGGAGGCATTGGAGATGATGCGGTGTTTCTCCGGATCGTATGCGTTTTCATTGACGCCCATGACGATGGTAACATCCTCATCCTTGCCGGGGGCCGTGATGATCACCTTCTTCGCACCGGCCACCAGGTGCTTCCCGGCCCCCTCCCGATCCCTGAACTTCCCGGTAGCTTCCACCACAACGTCGATATCGAAATCCTTCCAGGGGAGGCGGGAGGGATCCCGATCGGAAAGCAATTTCACCCTTTGACCGTTTACAGTAAAACCGTCCGTCTCCGCCACCACTTCCCCCTGCAACTTTCCGTGTACCGTGTCATATTGAATCAGGTGGGCCAAGGTCTCCGGGGGATAGCTGGCGTTTACCGCCACCACCTGAAGATCGGTCTCTTGCATCGCTCTGCGGAAAACCATCCGCCCGATTCGTCCAAAACCGTTAATGGCAACCCGAAGTGGCATGATTTTCCCCTTCCTCAAAAAGTGAGTATCAAATACCCACTACTATTATAATCAGTATGTCACATATTGCAATGCGATGACCTAATTTGACTCACCGGGACAAATTCCGTCCCGGGGGACGAAAAAAAAGAGGTGCCGCTCGTCCGTAACCCGGTTGGCTCCGGCTCTGTGCGGCACCCCTTTGGGCTGCCCCGAATTCCGATGTCGATCTACTGGGGCAGCGTGTAGGCCTCTTCGCTCTCGACCAAATGTCCGTAAAGGCTCCGATACTTCTCATAAAAAAAGGTGACCCGACGGACATAATGGCGGGTTTCTCCGAAGGGAACAGCATCCAGGCGCTGGCGGGAACCGTCCCACCTTCCTTCCTTCATCCATCGTTTCACATTCCCCGGTCCCGCATTGTAAGCGGCGATCGCCGCGATTTTATTGCCCTCAAATTCCCGGACCAGGCCGGATATGTACCAACTGCCCATATGTATATTGACCGAGGGCTCATAGACCAGCTCGCGAAAAGCGGGGGAAAATCGCCCCTCCGAAATCACCCAGTCCACCGTTTCGGGCATCAACTGCATCAATCCCTGGGCTCCCTTCGGCGACCGCTTGTGGGGATCAAACTTGCTCTCCACGCGGATGATGGCCATCACCAAGAACGGATCGGCGCCAGTCGCATCGGCGCTGTAAAAAATATGCTCCTCATATTTGAGGGGGTACATCCACTGGTTAAATAGCGGTGAAACGCCGAACAAAAACAACAGCAGGAGAAGAAAACCCAGGGCCATCTTTCGCTTTGACGGCAGGGCCATCACTGCGGGTTGAATCCATTTTTTGAGGTCAGGCATCGCCATAGATGATCAACCTGTCTTTCCGTTTCCTCCCGGGGAGG
>JAJYSD010000117.1 GCA_021793745.1 Bacillota bacterium | reverse complement strand
GAGAGGGGCTGACAGGCACGCCTGTCCCGTTCGAACAGGCGATGGCGGTCACCGCCGGCCCCAGAAAAACGGCGGCAACCAGCTCCCCCAACCCCAGGGACGACAGGGGACGCGGTCCCGCCGAATACGCGTATCCGCACAGGATCCCGGCTGCGCCGACAACGACAATCCATCCATGGCTGTGCCAGGCCAGGTATGCCCCCAATATCACCGCCACCGCCAGCATCAGAGCGGCGACCCAAGGAATTGCGCGGTGGGTCGGTCCGCTGCCAAATTGGGGATCTCCGGGAGCTGCCCACTTGTGACGGTCCTGACCGTGCAGCACGTCAAAATAATCATTGAACAGATTGGTGGCCGCTTGCACCAAAAGGGCGGCGATCAGCATGGCGGCAAACAGATCCGGTCGGATCGGCCCCTTTTTCGCCGCCAAGGCGGTACCCACAAGCACCGGGCAGATCGTGCCCGTCAAAGTCAGCGGCCGGGCCAGATGAATCCACGAAAATCGATAGGACCATTCCCGCAGATCGCCGGGATCCCTGTTTTTGCTGTCCAACGGGTTCACCTCCTCACCGATGCCTGATCAAAACCGCATCATTAACAGGATCAACCCGACAAAGCCGGCGGCTTCCAACGACTCGACGAGGACAATGGTTCTCATCGCTTTCACCAGCGGCCGGGGATCACCGTTTTCTGCCCGTTGCCAAAGGGAATCATCGCCCAATACCCGCATCGCCGTCCGGTATCCGACCAGCGCCCCCCACGCCAAAACCGTCAGGCCAACAATGAGGGATATCAACCAGAGTTGGCCGTATTCCAGTCGCCACAGGTCCTCCCACCGGCGGATCGGTCCGGCGACGGTGCCGAGGAGAAAACCGGTCACCATCACTCCGGAGCCCGCCGCTGTAAGGGGCAGGTGGGACCACTTCAGGAGGGCGGACAAAAAGGACTGTTGCCGGGAAGGCCGCATCTTTTTTGCGACGGGGTACACTCCCCAACCAATGAAGAGCACCCCGCCCACCCAAACCGACGCGCAAAGGATATGCAACCCCAGTAGAAACGGACGAATCATGCCCTTCACCCCTTGCCAAGGTTCAAAAACCACTATACAATTTGCAGAACAGAGGAAGTGTGACTGTCGTCACAGGAAACCTTTGGACCTCAAAAGGTCCCCTTGCTTCCGGTGGCACAAACAAAAAACGGCACCCCATGGGTGCCGGTAAACGGTAACAGACCGATGGCATGCGGGCCTTTCATCCCCGACGGAACAAGGGGGACGGACCCGCCCGCCTCCCCAAAACCTTGTTTTCGGAAAAGGCTCAGGATGAGCCGGAGGGAGGTCTGCGAAAGACGAATGCCAAATCCCTTTCCCGGTTCAGATGGGCCTCCGCCTCCTGCAAATGTTCCGGCTTGAGGGAAATCCCCTTCGCCCGGAGAACCTCTATCACTTCCCGAACGCTCCGGTCCATCGATGATGCGATCTCCACCAGAGTCCATCCGCTCCGATACAGGTCGACGATGCGGTCTGCCGGATGCACGCCGTCTGCTCCTCTTCCCTTTGTACCGATATCATGATGATCCAAACCGTTCACCCCGCAGTCCCTACAAACACATCCCAAAAAAACAAATCCGATTTTCGGGCCGCAGTTTGGCCACCAACGCCGATCATGCCGGGAATTTGGGCTGTTTTATTTCCCTTTCCGGTGACAAATTGTCGAAGAAAAGCCTGCGAATTTTTCGTTGATATATTATAAAAGTAAAGGGAGGTGGTCAAGTGTTCAGCGAACTGAAGAAGCGTTTCGGCAACGACTATCGAAAAGCCCTCGTCTATCTGATCATCAGTGAACTCCTGCTTTGGAGCCTGGTTGTCTACTTTATGATGAACGATGTCAGCAGCCTGCCACTGCATAAGAACCTGGCCATCCCGATCTTCGGCATTTTTCTGCTTTACACGTATATTGCCAACCGGAAATGGCGAGTTTATCAACGGATGAAAAATACCCTGTTCCGCTACTGGGTGGAATTTCCCACGATCTTGTTGATCATCGCCTTTGCCGTTGTCGACCTCTTTTTTATGTAAGGGGCCGGTGGCGCAAATTGCCGGTTTTCCCCACCCTTGGGCAGGGAAATTAAAACCAACCGGTGGCGACAGCTCATCGGGGTCGCCGCCGATTGGAAGGTCTTCCTCGTCGGTTGGGAAACAGGAAAAGGAGGGATTGCCGTGAAGGAGCTGGCCAAAAAAGGGCTGTTCCTCGGCCTGGGGCTGCTGGTGATGAGCAAGGAGCAGGTGGAAAGGGCCGTCGATGAGCTGGTCCAGAAAGGAAAGATTTCCGCCGCCGAGTCGAGAAATCTGGTCAACCAGTTGATCGAAACGGGCGAAAAAGAGCGGGAACAAATGGATCAGGCCCTCCGGGATCGATTGTCTAAAATCCTGTCGGAGCTGGATATTCCCACCCGAAAGGACTTGGAAGCGCTGGAGGAGCGGATTCGTCGCCTGGAGGAAGAAAAGGAAGAAAAGCGGTAGACACATCCGATGAAGCGGAAGAATGATCGGCAAGGGGAATGACGCATGATCGGGAGAAGGATTCGCTACATGGGTCGCTATCGGGAAATCGCCGTCGCTCTCGCCCGCCACGGCTTCGGCTTCGTGGTGGAAGAGCTGGGCCTCCGTTCCATGCTCTCGCTGCCCAAACGACTGGTGACCGGCAGCGAACCTCCCGATCCGAAAACCTACGGGGAACGGATCCGGTTGGTACTGGAAGACTTGGGTCCCACATTCATCAAACTGGGCCAAATCGCCAGCACCCGGAGCGACCTGTTTTCCGAAGACATCCTGCACGAGCTGGAAAATCTGCAGGATCGGATCTCCCCGTTTCCCTTCTCCGAGGTGCGGCAAACCATCGAGCGGGAGCTGGGCCCCCTGGAGGAGATCTTTTCCCACTTCGATGAAACCCCCTTGGCCGCCGCATCCATCGGCCAGGTGCACCGGGCCGTGCTGTCCTCCGGCGAAGCGGTGGCGGTGAAGGTCCGGCGTCCCTTCATCGAGACGATCGTCGAGGCGGACCTGGAAATTCTCCGGGACCTGGCTACCATCGCCGATCACCGCTTCAAATGGGCCGCCCGCCTCCAGCTGCGCCGGGTGGTGGAGGAGTTGGCGGAAGCCCTGCGTACCGAATTGGATTTTACCAACGAAGGCCACAACGCCGAGCGGATCGCCACCCAGTTCACCGATGACCCCTCGATCCGCATCCCGAAGATCTACTGGGAATACACCCGGCAAAACGTGCTGACGATGGAATTCATCTCCGGCGTCAAGATGACGAGGGGGGACGAGCTCGAGGAGACGGAGCACGACCGCCGGGCATTGGCGGAGCGCTACGTGAAAGCGATGCTCCACCAGATCTTGATCGAAGGCTTTTTCCACGCCGATCCCCATCCCGGAAACCTGTTCATCCTTCCGGGCGGAAGCCTTGCCTTTATCGACTTCGGCCTGGTCGGCCGGCTCGGCCCGGAAACCAAAAGTCATTTCATCTCCTTGATTCTGGCCATGCTCCGTCAAAACACCGAAGGGGTGATCCGGACACTCCTCCGCATGGGAATTGTTCCCGAGGATACCGACATGGAGCAATTGTGGCTGGATACGGACCGCCTTCGCGATAAGTATACCGGCGTCCCCCTCTCCCGGATCCGGCTCGGCGACGCCATCCGGGACCTGTTCCGGGTAGCCTCCCGCCATCAGATCCGGATCCCCGCCAACTTGACCCTCGCCGGCAAGGCGATCCTGGTGATGGAGGGCGTCGCCGCCCGACTCCACCCGGACCTCAACCTGATGGAGATCGCCCTGCCCTTTGGAAACCGGCTGATCCGGGAGCGGTTCAGTCCCCGCCGGCTAGCCGATCGCGTGTGGAAAAGCGTCGCCGACTACGGTGAGATGCTGACGGAACTGCCCCACGATCTGCAGGGGCTGATCCGGGATCTCCGCCGGGGCCGGTTCCGCGTTCAGATGGAGGTTTCCCGGCTGGAACTCTTCCTCAACCGGCTGGAGCGGATCAGCAACCGGCTCACCTTCAGCATCCTGCTCCTCGCCTTCAGCATCATCATGACCGGACTGATCATCGGGCTCTCCCTGAGCAACCATCCCGACCTGCTGCTAAACAGCCCCGCGATCCAAATGGGATCCGCCATCGCCCTGCTGATGATCCTGTGGCTGATCTTCTCCATTTTCCGTTCCGGGCGCTTTTAAACCGCCCCAAGAAAAACCAGCAAAAAACCCTTTACTTTTTGGACGGAGTCCGTTATAATGACAAATGTCGGCGCTCGGAGAAGAATCTTTCCGATCCGATTGGGAACCATAACAATATACGGGGCTGTAGCTCAGCTGGGAGAGCGCTACACTGGCAGTGTAGAGGCCACGGGTTCGAGTCCCGTCAGCTCCACCAACGAAAAACGTTTCCCGCTTCCGCGGGAAACGTTTTTTGATTTCGCAGGCCCCGTTTTATGTGAAATACAGGATCTTCGCCGAGGGAAACAGACGGCCGATCAAATCCTCCAGATGCGTCCTCAAATCTTCCATCTCCTCTTCCGGGTACACGTACTTTACGCGACCGTATTTCCCCCATTTCTTTTTTCGCTTTTTCTCGTCCATGTCCAGCCGCGTTTTGGGATAGCGTTCCAAAATCACCCGCTTGGCGGCTTTGGTGAAGCGATGGGAGATCAGCTCAAAGGTCAATCCCTCCGTCACCGCCGGGGGAAGTTGATCCCGAAGCTCCTCCAGCATCCGGGCATACCCTTCTTTCCATCCCTCGAAGATCATCAGGGGAGCGATGATGAACCCCAGCGGATAGCCGGCCCGGGCCACCTTTCCCGCCGCCTCCAAACGCTCATGAACGGGGGAGGTGCCCGGCTCGAAGAATTTCACGACGTGTTCGGCGTTGATACTGAAGCGGAAATGGGTATGGCCCCGGTGGTCGGCATCGAGCAGCGGCTCCACATGGCTGTATTTGGTAACAAACCGAAGGCGCCCCAACTCCTGCTTCCCCATAAATTCGATGGCCCGATTCAGGGAACCGGAGATGTGTTCGATTCCCACAGGATCGGAGGTACAGGCCGCTTCAAAGCGGGTTATCTCCGGCGCCCGTTCTCGGATGTACTGGCGCGCCGCCTCAAAAATCTCCTCCAGATTGACATAAACGCGAATGTAGGGGCGGTCACCCATCGTGGTCTGCAGGTAGCAATAGTGGCAGTGGCCCATGCACCCGGTTGCGAGCGGAAGGGCGTACTCTGCCGAGGGTTTGGAGGTATCGAACTTGAGGGTCTTCCTCACCCCGACGACCAGGGTGCGTTTGGCGTAGCGGTATTTCTCCGCCTTGGTCCGGCCGGGGATTCCCGTCACCCGGTTGTGGGAAGTGGTCATGCGCACGGGGATCCCGCTGCCCTTATACCGCCGGTACAGCTCCTTCCCCAGGGGATAATCTAACGCTGCCGGCTCGAAAAAGATCAGATCG
>JAJYSD010000116.1 GCA_021793745.1 Bacillota bacterium | reverse complement strand
TCTATCGGTTATGACCGGGCGGCGGAGGTGGCCAAAAAGGCGTACCGGGAGGACAAAACGATCCGGCAGGTGGTGGTGGAAGACGGGTTGCTGTCGGAGGAGGAGGCCGGCCGGGTGCTGGATGTCCGGCGAATGGTTCCCTGATCGGGGACGGCCTAGAAGCAGAGTTATGAATCGGGAGTGATACTGTGCGACTGAAAAATAAGGTGGCGATCGTGACGGGTGCCAGCCGGGGAATCGGCAAAGCCGTGGCCCTTGCCTTTGCCCGGGAGGGAGCCGATTTGACGCTGGTGGGTCGGTCGGAGAAGGATCTGGAGCGGGTGGCGGAGGAAGTGCGCTCCGAGGGTCGGCGGTGCCTGGTCGCCGTCGCTGACGTATCCAAGGAAGCCGATGTAAAGCGGGCAGTGGACGCGACCCGCGAGGAATATGGCAAGATTGATATTCTGATCAATAATGCGGGCATCGGATTGTTCAAGCCGATTTTGGAAACGACGCCGGAGGAGTGGCGAAAAATCCTGGATACCAACCTGACCGGAGCGTTTCTTTTCACCCGCGGCGTGCTGGAGGATATGGTGGCCCGGGGTCAGGGGCACATCATCAACATTTCCTCCGATATCGGCACCCGGACCATTCCGAAGGCTTCCGCCTATTGCGCCAGCAAATACGGCCTGGAGGGTTTTACGGGCGTTCTGGCCAAGGAAGTGCGCAAACTGGGAATCCGGGTCGGGGTGATCCGCCCGGGGATGACCGACACCTGCTTCAACGACACGGAACAGGGTGCCCCGGAGAAGGAGGGGTGGCTGCAGGCGGAGGATGTGGCCGAAGCGGCCCTTTACATGGTTTTGGCACCCCGTCATGCCATGGTGGACGAAATCATGATTCACCCGGTCATCCAGGAATATTAGACATCCGGATCCCGATTCCACCCGGCCTTTTCCCCATCCTTCGCTGCGTCCCCTGTTTTTGCCGGGCTGTCATCCACGATGGAGATGGAGTATCCTTCCTTTTCGGGAGGGTGCTCCTTTTTCTTTGGACCTTTCCCCTTTTTTTGGATCTGTTCGATCATTCCGGCGATGCTCTGATCGTCCCCGGTAGCGCTCAATCCCACGTTCAGGGTTCCGCTCAGGGTCTTGATGGAAAGCTCCTGGATTTTGTATTCCAGGCGTTCAATGGTGACCGGCTGGACGGAGGCCAACTTCTTCCTCAGGGCTTCATTCTCTTTTCGCAAGGAGGCGACTTCCTGTTCCAGGCGGATCAACCGGTTCCACAGACAAGAGTACACGGGGGACACCTCCCGCAAATCCTCTTTTAAAATATATGGGAGGCTCGGGGGATGAAGCACCGGGGACCAGTGACAAAGCAGGCGGTTTCGGAATACATTGCTGGATAGACGTGAGCCCGGCTGATTCTGCAGAAGGGGGGACATGCCATGGATCCCGGCTCCCATGTGAAAAAATGGGCTCAATTGGCCCGCCGGTTTTTGGGGGAGGACTTCTGGTCCGACGTGGGAGATTCTGTCTTGGATGCCGATCCGAAGGTGGACGTGTACCATGCCCGAAACGAAGTGATCGTTTTGATCGATTTGCCGGGAATGGATGATATGAGTCAGGTCCAGTTGCGGACCGACGGCCAACATCTGTGGATCAAGGGGAAAATTCCTTCCCGTTTTGATCGGCTGGATGTATCCGTGTCGGAGCGGCCCAAGGGCGAATTTCAGCGTTCCGTTCCCCTGGGAGCATGGGTGACCCGCCACAGGGCGAGCGCCCGATATCGGCGGGGGGTATTGGAGGTCCGGTTGCCCAAAGTGCCCGCTCCGAAAATGGAACAAATCCGGGTGGATGGCTGATCCGGACACATCCTTCCGTCGGTTCACATAGCATAGGATGAGACCCAAGCGGGGGGATCAGGGATGGGCACCGTCAACAACATTTTCAATGTCAAAATCAACAATGTGACGAGCACCGGATCGGTCAATTTCGGAAACACGATCCATATCGGTCACGAAGCAAACAGCAAAGCGGTGGGGGGAGCCTACCAGTACGGCGATCTGGGCAAGATGCTGAGCGGAAGCAACAATAAGGCGATTGATCCCGACTTGATCGACCAACCCTAAATCCCGGGGGGAGCGCCATGATTCATATCAATATCGGCACCGTCAACATCGAAAATGTTTCCCAAGCCGGCTCCGTCAACTTCGGCAGCACGCTGAATGCGGTGGAGCCCCCTCCCGGCCGTGACCGGCGTGACCGGTCGGAGGGCATCTCACTCGATCAGAGGAGAAAACCGGATGAAAAGCGGATGTCCGCCGGCAGGCGAAAGGGGAGAAGGAGGGAACCGTTCTGCCCGCCATCGCTTCCCCCCGGAGGATTGCTTCCCCTTGTTCCGGTTCCCGGGTGGACTCCGCTCCCGTATCTTTACGGGTGACGGCTTGGGGAAACCGAGGAATTCGGCGGCGGTTGTGCTTTGAGACGGCCCGCCAGCGGTTTTTGCCGGTTATGTCGTACGCAGACAGGATGTTCCGGAGGATCGCCCGTGGGATCCGCTGATCGTAAAGGTCGATGGGGGTGGTCGCTTTCCATCCGATGTGGGCCGGCTGGATGAGGGCCTTCGAACTTCCCGATGGCACGCCGAGGGAGGAACGAAAAAGAGAAGACAAGCGCCTCCCCGGAAGGGATGTGAGGCGGAAGAGTAAAAAAAGCGCCTAGGAAGAGGATATTCCCACTTCGGTCCAAAAAGAGGGCGGGTCGGCGGCTTCGAAAGCGCCTCGATACATACCCGGTGGAGCACAATCCCCTTTTACGATGTCGGAACAAAGGGCGAACCGTCGGTCGGAGCCTTCCCGCAAGGGCGGACAAGCCCTGATGATCGGGATCGGGCCGGGGGCCAAAGCGGTTGGGGTGGGGGCCTGTCCCCTTCCCGTGGTGGGAAGGCGCTCCGGAAAGGCGTCCGGGTGTTTTCCGGGAAAGCCCGTGGTACAATAGTAAACGACCGCTTGGAAGCATCCTCCTGTAAGGAGCAGCCTTTGGCATCGCTGGAGCGATGGGAGGCTCCTCGGGGGATGGGCAGAAGACGTCGCCCTTATCGGCAACGGAAAATCCACTGGAGGTGTATGGAAAATGCTGCAAGAGGGGGATATGGCACCCGATTTCACTTTGCCGGCCAGCAACGGTGAACAGGTCTCCCTGTCGGACTATCGCGGGAAGAAACATGTGGTCCTTTATTTTTATCCAAAGGACAACACGCCGGGCTGTACCGCCGAGGCCTGCGCCTTCCGCGATCGGGTCGAGGACTTTTCCGAACTGGATACGGTGATTTTGGGCGTCAGCCTGGACGACTTAGAATCCCACGAAAAGTTTATCCGGAAGTACCAGCTGCCCTTTTTGCTCCTCGCCGACACCGAGGCGGAGGTGTCGAAGAAGTACGGGGTCTATAAAGAGAAGAACATGTTTGGAAGGAAGAAGTGGGGGATTGAGCGCTCCACCTTCATCATCGACAAGGAAGGGCGTTTGGCCAAGATTTACCGCAGGGTCAAGGTGGACGGCCATGTGCAGGAAGCGCTGCAGTTTGTGAAAGAGCACCTTTCCTGATTCGGGCGGGAGGGGGAGCTCCTTGAACGAGATCAATGCCTATTCCCTTCCGGAATATTACGATTGGATCTCCACCGGCCTGGACGGGGACATCGCCTATTATGTGAAGTTGGCGGAAAAGAGCGGAGGACCTGTATTGGAGCTGGGCTGCGGGACCGGCCGCTGCAGTCTGGCCATCGCCCGGGCCGGCATCGAGGTGACGGGGCTGGACCTTTCTTCGGAGATGTTGGGCCGGGCCCGAAAAAAGGCGGAGGAGATGGGCCTATCCAACCGGATTCGCTGGGTGGAAGGGAATATGAGCCGCTTCGACCTGGGACGGCGGTTTCCGCTGATCATCATCCCCTACCGCTCCTTCCTTCACCTGATGACGGTAAAGGAGCAGTTGACCGCTTTGGCGGCGATTCGCCGGCACCTGGAAGAGGACGGGCTGTTCGCCTTCAATATCTTCGTCCCGAAGATCTCCGACTTGGTCGATCAGGATCGCCAAATGGCTTACCGGGGAACCTTTCCCATTCCGGGCACCGATCATTCCGTGGAGGTTTATGACTGGACGGAATTTGATCACTTTCTACAACGAGCCCGCGTAGTCCGATACATGGAGCGCTTTGACGGGGAAGGCCGCTCCTTGGAACGGCTGCGCTCCTTCTTTTGGTTCCGGTACATTTATCCGGCGGAACTTTTCCATCTCCTGCGACTGGCCGGATTCCGTGTGGTCAACCGCTACGGGGATTTCGAGGGCCATCCCTTCGATCGCCGGAGTAGCGAGCTGATCGTGGAAGCGAAAAAGATTTGAGCCAGGTCCGAAGGGCCTGTCTTTTTTCTGAGAAGGTTTGTCTGTCAAAAAGTCGGGACGCGACGGCGATTTTTCGGTACAATGGACCTGAAAGGCTTGGGGGAGGAGAGACCCTTGACCCAAAAGGAGAACGGACGGATACCAACCCGGAAGATTCTGGATATCCTGGCATCCATGTATCCGGATGCCCACTGCGAGCTCAACTTTCGCAATCCCTTTGAGTTGTTGATCGCCACGATCCTGTCCGCCCAATCCACCGATCGACAGGTGAACAAGGTGACGGAGCGGCTTTTTGCGAGGTACCCCACGCCCTGGGATTTTCTGCCGCTTTCGGAGGAGGAGCTGGCGGAGGAGATTCGGGGGCTGGGTTTATATCGGAACAAAAGCAAAAACATCCTGCAAACCTGCCGCATCCTCGTGGAACAATACCAGGGAGAGGTCCCGGCGGAGCGGGAGGCGCTGGAAAAGCTGCCCGGAGTGGGGCGAAAAACGGCCAATGTCGTGTTGAGCAACGCTTTCGGTGTTCCCGCCCTGGCGGTGGACACCCATGTTCAGCGCGTTTCCAACCGGCTCGGTCTCGCGGACAGCAAAAATCCTTTGGAAACCGAAAAGCAGCTCACCGAAAAAATCCCGCGGGAGGAATGGTCGATCGCCCACCATCGCCTGATCTGGCACGGGCGGCGAATCTGCAGTGCCCGCAATCCCAAGTGCGAAATCTGCGATTTGGCCCCCTACTGCCGTTTCGTCAAAAATTCGTCCAGCGATGGTTCATTGACAACACAGTCCTCTTCGACGTAGACTAATTATAGATATTATTAAGTGGAAATGAATGTTTTTTAGGCGGGAAAGTGAGGTGGATGGCTATGGCAATGGCGCCGGACCGCTTGAGGGAAGCGGTGGAAAAGTTGAAGACGACAGGCGTTCGCATGACGCCGCAGCGCCATGCGATACTGGAGTATCTCCTGTCTTCGATGAGCCATCCGACCGCCGATGAGATCTATAAGGCGCTCGAAAAGGATTTTCCCAACATGAGCGTGGCAACGATCTATAACAATTTGCGATTGTTTAAAGAGGCCGGTCTGGTGAGGGAATTGACGTATGGCGATGCTTCAAGCCGTTTCGACGCCAATATGAGCGATCATAGATCGGAA
>JAJYSD010000115.1 GCA_021793745.1 Bacillota bacterium | reverse complement strand
ATTTCAACTGATTTTTCCTATCAAAACCGAAGACGAGAAATCGGAGAGCTGAGAGGGTGGCGCTTCAGCACCGCTTCGCGGTCTGGGGCCCCACCTTTTTTCGTCTCTTGCGGATGAAGATGCGGAAGGGGAATTAACATAAACTTAACAATTCGTTTATCAATTTAACAGTGCATTTATTCAGGGATAAAAGAGAAACGATATAGTGTGAAATGACGGGAAAACATCATATCGCAAGGGGGCAATCATCCTGATGCTCAGACGCGGAGTCGCTCTTATGGGTTCCTTTGTCCTTGCTGTCGGTCTGTTGACCGGTTGCGGTTCGTCCGGGGGGGATGGGGAGGGTGGCAACGGTTTGTCCGGCACCGTCAAAATCGACGGATCCAGCACCGTCTATCCCATCACCCAAGCCGTCGCCGAAGAGTTTATGCTGGAAAACCCGCAGGTACAGGTAACCGTCTCGGAATCCGGAACCGGAGGGGGGTTCCAAAAATGGGTGGCCGGGGAGACGGATATCAACGACGCCTCCCGCCCGATCAAAGATGAGGAAAAGAAAAAAGCCGCCGATAAAGGCATCGAACCCATCGAGATTCCCGTGGCTTACGATGGAATTACCGTTGTGGTCAACAAGGAGAACGATTTTGTGGACCACTTGACCGTCGACGAACTGAAGAAAATCTGGGAGCCGGACAGCAAGGTGAAGTTTTGGAGCGATGTCCGCCCCGAGTGGCCGAAGGAGCCGATCAAGCTCTACGGGCCCGGAACCGCCTCCGGCACCTTCGGATATTTTACGGAAGCCATCGTCGGTGAAGAAGGGAAGAGCCGGACAGACTATACGGCGAGCGAAGACGACAACGTACTGGTTCAGGGGGTCTCCGGGGATCAATACGCCCTCGGCTACTTCGGGTACGCCTACTACCTGGAAAACAAGGATCAATTGAAAGCGGTGAAGATCGACGGGGGAAAGGGTCCCATCGAACCCACCGAAAAAACGATCAACGACGGATCCTATTCTCCGCTGTCCCGGCCGGTCTTCATCTATGTCAGCAATAAAGCGATGGAGAGGCCGGAAGTGAAGGAATTTGTGAAATTCTACATTGAGATCGCCAAGGACCTGGCCAAGGAAGTGGGTTACATTCCGCTGCCCGATGCGGATTATGAGGAGTCCATGAAGCGGGTGGAAGGGAAATAACGGAGATAAAAAGCGCTTGAAAGTGCGGCTCCCCGGCCCTGAGCCGGGGTGGCGCGCTTTTGTCGCAGATGAATCAGGAGAGGGGAGTCGGTCGGATGTCCCAAACAGCGAACCACAGCGCGTCGACTGCCGGTGGCCGGTTTCGCAGGCCCCGGACCTGGAGGAACAGAGTGGAGGAAGTCATCCCCAAGCTCCTTCTCGTCTGTGCTTTGCTGTCCGTGATCACCACCTTCGCCATTCTGTTAACCCTGTTGTTTGAAACGGCCTCCTTTTTTGAGGAAGTTTCCATCGCCGAATTTGTCACCGGTACGGAGTGGACGGCCCTGTTCAGCGGGGATCAGCAGAAATTCGGCATCCTTCCCCTGGTGTCGGGGACGCTGCTGATTACCGTAGGTGCTGCGGTCGTGGCAGTGCCGATCGGGCTTGCCAGCGCCATTTATCTGAGCGAATACGCCCCGGACCCGGTGCGGCGGGTGTTGAAGCCGATCCTGGAGATTTTGGCGGGAATTCCAACCATCGTCTACGGTTTTTTCGCCTTGACCTTCGTCACCCCCCTGCTGAAAACGCTGATTCCGGGGTTGGACACCTTTAACGCCCTGAGCGCCAGTCTGGTCGTCGGTATCATGATCATTCCTCTGATCGCCTCCCTCAGCGAGGATGCGATGATGGCCGTCCCCCGGAGCATTCGGCATGCGGCCTACGCACTGGGTGCGACGAAGCTGGAGGTGGCCCTGCGGGTGGTGGTTCCCGCCGCCCTCTCCGGGATCGTCTCTTCCTTCGTTCTCGCTCTCTCCCGGGCAATCGGGGAGACGATGATTGTGACCATCGCCGCCGGCTCCACCCCGGTGCTCACCTTCAATATCTTGGAATCGATCCAGACGATGACCGCTTACATGGTGCAGGCGGCGACCGGGGACATCGCCTACGGAAGCATCCAATACAAATCCCTGTATGCGGTGGGCATGACGCTCTTCCTCTTCACCCTGGTGATGAATCTGATCGCCTACTACATTGCCCGGCGCTTTAAGGAGGAATACTGATGAGCACCGAGGAGATCCTTGTCGGCAAGGCGGTTTCATCGGAACAAAATCAGGAAAAATGGGGAGACCAAGCGGGCCGGATCCGTTTGCGTCGGTGGAAAAACCGGGTGGCCCACGGTGCATTTTTGCTGGCTACCCTTGTCGGCGTGATTGTCCTGGCCGTTCTCCTCACGGACATCTTCCGCAAGGGATGGGGGTGGCTCGACGCCGATTTCTTCAATAACTTCGCCTCCCGACTTCCCGAACGGGCGGGGATCAAGGCGGCCCTGTGGGGATCCCTGTGGCTGATCGCCGTTACCGCGCCCCTCACCTTTGTTTTCGGGGTGGCCACCGCCCTTTACCTGGAGGAGTACGCCAAAAAGGGATGGTTGAGCCGGTTTATTCAGGTCAACATCAGCAACCTGGCCGGTGTGCCCTCCATCGTTTTCGGGATTCTCGGATTGACCCTGTTTGTGCGGGGGCTGGGGCTGGGTCAAAGCGTATTGGCAGGGGCCCTTACGATGACCCTGTTGGTGCTGCCCATCGTCATCGTGGCTGCCCAGGAGGCGATCGCCGCCGTCCCCCAATCCCTGCGCCAGGCCTCCTACGCCATGGGAGCCACCCGCTGGCAGACGGTTCAAAAGGTGGTCCTTCCCTACGCCTTTCCGGGAATCCTGACCGGTACGATTTTGGCCCTTTCCCGGGCGATCGGCGAAACGGCGCCGTTGATCATGGTGGGGGCGGTCACCTTCATCGCCTTCACGCCGGACAGCGTCTTTGACGGGTTTACCGCATTGCCCATTCAGATCTGGAACTGGACCAGCCAGCCCAAGGAAGAATTTCACCAACTGGCCGCCGCGGGCATTATCGTACTTCTCGCCGTCCTTTTGTCGATGAACGCCTTGGCTATCTACCTGCGCAACAAGTTTCAGCGGAGGGTGTAAGGGAGGAGATCGGACGTGAGTCAACCGGCGATTGAGGTTCGGGATCTAAACCTTTTTTATGGGGATAAACACGCATTGAAGGATATCAGCATGGCGGTGGAGGAAAACAGCATCGCCGCACTGATCGGCCCTTCCGGCTGCGGAAAATCCACCTTCCTGCGGACGCTCAACCGGATGAACGACATGATCGAAGGCGTGCGCATAGAAGGAACCGTCGAAATCCACGGTGAAAATATTTACCATAGGGACGTGGATGTGGAGATGCTCCGGAAACGGGTGGGGATGGTGTTTCAGGCACCCAATCCCTTCCCGAAAAGTATCTATGACAACGTCGCCTACGGGCCGCGCATCCACGGGATCCGCCAACGGAAACAGCTGGACGAGATCGTGGAGAAGAGCCTGAGGGCCGCCGCCCTGTGGGATGAGGTGAAGGATCGGCTGAAAGACCGGGCGACGGGACTGTCCGGTGGTCAGCAGCAGCGATTGTGCATCGCCCGGGCCCTGGCGGTGGAGCCCGAAATCCTGCTCATGGACGAGCCCACGTCGGCCCTGGATCCCATCTCCACCGCCAAGATCGAAGAGCTGTTGCAAGATCTGAAAAAGGAGTACACCATCGTCATCGTCACCCACAACATGCAACAGGCCGCGCGGATCTCCGATAAGACGGCCTACTTCCTGAACGGCGTGCTGGTGGAATACAGCGATACGGAAAAGTTGTTCTCCAATCCGGAGCGGAAAGAGACCGAGGATTACATCACCGGTCGATTCGGTTGAAAGAGGGGAGGCTTCCCAGTTGATCCGACAGATGGACCAGTCCCTGCGGGACCTGAAAAATTTGTTGCTTCAAATGGGCGAGAAGGTGGAGGTCGCCATCGACAAGGCGGTCAAGTCGTTGGTCAACCGGGACGGAAAAGCGGCCCGGGAGGTTCTGGACAGCGATTCCGAGATGGACGAATTGGAGAACCGGATCGACGACATGGTGGCCAAGTTGATCGTTACGAAACAGCCGGTGGCCAAGGATCTGCGCCGCTTGATCGCAGCGATGAAGATCGCCGCCGATATGGAGCGGATGGCCGACTACGCCTGCAACATCGCCCGGGTGACGCTTCGACTGGTGGAAAGCGGTCAGCCGCTGTTTAAAAAGCTGGAGGATATCCCGCGGATGGCGCGGATTACCCAGCAGATGGTGCACGACGGAATCAACAGTTATATCGACGGAAATGTGGAGCTGGCCAAACAGCTGGCCCGGCGGGATGACGAGGTGGACCGGCTGTATCACGCCGTGGTGAAGGAACTGTTGGAGCTGATGATCCGAAAACAGCAATTCACCGAATCGGCCCTTTACCTGAGCTTTGTGGCCCGACACCTGGAACGGATCGCCGACCACGCCACCAATGTCGCCGAAAGCATCGTCTATATCGAAACCGGCAAGCGGACCGATTTGAATTGAAGAAACGGAACGTCCCCGCAATCCAAGGTGCGGGGACGTTTTTGATGCGTCCGGCATGGATGTCCTGGATCTGAGGGGATTTGCCACCGATCTTGTATTGCCCGGGAAGCAGTGAAAGCGGGTTCGCACCCGGGCTTAGATGGGCTGAATCGGCTTTAGGATTGCCGTGTGCGAAAGGCTCTGACGGTTCCTTCTCTTTCTTGCTGCTGAGCCAATTTTATGGTCGGACCGGGGAAAGTTCACTCAATCACTCTTACATTGAATGGATCGTTGTTTAAGATCCGGTCATAAGCATACCATGCCGCGAGCCAATTTCCTCCCGCCCGGTTGGAATCCGCGCTGATGTACCGAACGGAAAACTTGCCAACGCCTCCTGTATAAGCCCCCTGCCAGGTGGACGCAAAAGGAAACTCGTCACACTCACTGTTTGCGGGTCTGGGCAGCACACCATCTCTGCTCAATTTTCGACACCAGTATTGTGACCTTCTCCGGTTTCTCCTGATATCCGATTGATTTTTCATTCTGCTTAGAGGCATTTCGTAGGTTCCCCCCGGTATGATCTTTCCGACACCCGGGTAGGGGAAGGTGGTCTCCGGACTTTCCAGTGCGTCCTTAATGTGTTGTGCTTGCTCTCTCATCACACTGGGATTACTCAGGGAAAAGTGAATCACGGGGCGAACGTTGCTGAAAATGCCGGCGTTGTAGAATCTTTGGTTCGGGTTCACCACGATCATGTAATCGGCGGAATCCCAGCGAACCTTCTGTTTGGGGGAATCCAGAGCCCGGCTTGGCAGGTTTGCGGGGGGATCTATCTCCATGTGCGTGAAAAACTCCATAAATCCCAACCGTTCCGGGTTGGTATCCGTACGGGGAGGGGGGGTGGAATACAACGTTTTGCTTGCTTTGTTGTGAACCTTCCATTGAGC
>JAJYSD010000114.1 GCA_021793745.1 Bacillota bacterium | reverse complement strand
TCTACGTTGGACAGGACACCGGATCGATGCTCCAGCATCAGAGAAAGGGTGATAATCTTTTCCTTCATCATGGCGTTGAAGGGAAAGACGCTATCCCGGTATTTGTAAAAAGAACTGCGACTGAGCCCCACCCGTTCCACCGCCTCTTGAACGGTGTGCACTTCTTTGGTCTCCAACAGCCTTTTGGCTTCAATCGTCTTCTGAATCGCTTCGGGCAAAACGTCGGCCCGCACAAGATAAAAGGGATCTTCCGGGTGTGCCATGGTTATCCCTCCACCAAAGACAATTGTCTTTCTTTAATAGACACATTATAAACCCCCTCGCTCCGCGCATCAAGAGGGGTTTTGTCATCCCGCCGGAGGGAATGAAAATCATGACACCAAACGGGAGGGATGGTTGCATGACGGATCAAAAACCGAAGGGCGGGCTTCGCTTTTCGACGGAAGTGCTGGAGACGATCGCCGGAATCGCCGCCAACGAAGTGGATGGAATCCTGGCCATGAGCGGCGGCATCGTCGAGGGATTTACGGAACGGCTGGGAAGAAAAAACCTGACGAAGGGCGTCACCGTCGAGATGGGGGAGACGGAAGTAGCCGTCGATCTCAAGGTGGTGGTCCAATACGGCCGCAACGTTCCGGAAATCTATAAACAGGTGGTGGAAAACGTCGAAAGAGCCATCACCAACATGACCGGCCTGACGGTGACGGAGGTCAACATGTATGTGGAGGGGGTCGGTTTCCCCGATGAAAATGCGCCCCGGGAAAAAGACGCCGAAAAAGACGTTACACGGGTTCGCTGACCGGGTCTCCCCGCCGAAACCTTGATCACGGAGAATGTTTTCACGAGATTTGTCAACTCCCGAGCGGATACGTCATGCAGCTTCGTCGCCTCTATCTCAGCCGCTCCAAAAAAACCGGTTCCCTGCATGTTGAGGGAACCGGTTTATATCTGACGAACAACAACCGGAACATGAAACATCGATGGAGCCAGCTGCCGTGAATTGCCCCCCCGGATGATGCTGATCTCCTCTTCGGTATTTCGCATTTTCAGGGACGCATTGTGCCTTCCTGATCCGGCAGAGCGTATGGGGGATGCGACATCCCGGCGGACATGAAAATAAGGGGTTTCAAAGGGTGCCGCCATCAGGCTCGATGGGTATGCGCGGCCAGCCAATCGAATTTCCCCGCAAATGCTCATCCCCTCGTTATACCAGCCACTCTTCTTGCAGACGAAAGAGCAGGCAGTCCCGAACGGACTCCAGGTCGGGTCGATTCCGCCAAAGGGTGAACAAGAGGAAGCGGTCAGGCCCGTTCAACGCTCTGCCCATAAACAGCGCAGCCATGTCTCCGTCAAGGTTTTCAGCCGTATGCCGATCGGATGGTGGTTCCCCTATAAAGGAGTCGACCCGTTCCGGAGGGATGTCACTTACGCTGATCCATCGGCTGGACAAAGCCCGGCGGAGGGCTCCCCTTTCTCCGGAAAGGGGCGGGACGGCCTCCAGCAAGGTGACGGAAAGGCGTTCATAGGTCTGTTCCTGTTTGATCCCGTGAAAAATGGAGTCGTGCACCTGGGACATGAAGGCATCATAGGAGGTGAAATCGCGCCACAGGGCAAGAATACCCGCTTGAGTGGGGTGACGGACATTCCACCCGCCCCACTGCCCGAATAATCCCTCCACATCCCTGATGGCCTTCCAGGCGCATTGCGCGTGGGAAAAGGCCTTTTTCCGGTTTTCGGGCACCTGGCATTCGATCCACTTAATCAACATCTTTTTCCTCTTCTCCTCTTTTCGTCTGCGTTGTTGACGCCTTCTCTGCAACCTCTCCCTACGCCGACATCAAAAACGGACATTTTGTCCCACTGACAAGATCCGTGCCAAGAGCTCTGTAGCATGAAGTCGGTAGAAAGGGGTGCCGCTGGGTGCCATTTCCCTGTAGGCCCGAGCGGTACACCCCTTTTCGCATCGAATGGAAATGGTTTTCACGACGTTTCCATAAAGTCGGCGCGCATTTTCCGCCTCGATCATGCGGCAGGTGCCCTCCCGCGGAAAACCGGTCCCTTCCGTCACTTTGTCCAACAACCTGAAAACGGACATTTTGTCCGTTTTTCCCCTTTTGCCAGGCCCCCCTTCCGTTGTGCTATCATAATGAACGTGAACATCACAGAGGAAAGGATGCCGGCTGATGATTTCCGTACTGTTCGTCTGTCTAGGCAACATCTGTCGCTCTCCGATGGCGGAAGCCGTTTTTCGTCAGATGGTTCGAGAAGCCGGGCTGGAAAAACAGATTCGCGTCGATTCCGCCGGCACCGGCGGTTGGCATGAAGGGGAACCTCCCCATCGGGGCACCCGGGAAATCCTGGAGACCCGCGGAATCTCCCACAAGGGCATCCGCGCCCGGCAAATCTCCCGGGAAGACCTGGATCGCTTCGACATCATCGTGGCAATGGACAACAGCAACCTGGCCGCCCTTCGCCGCATCGCCGATCAAACCTCCGCCGACTTGTACCTGTTGACCGATTTCATCCCGGGAACGGACCGAACCGATGTTCCGGATCCGTATTACACGGGCAACTTCGAGGAAGTGTACGAGCTGGTGGAAGCGGGTTGCCGCGGCCTTCTCCAAAGGATCCGAAAACAGGAGGGGATCTGATTGAACCCCGCCTGCTGGAAATCGGCTGCGCTGATGGCGTTAAAACGGATCGGTGATCCCGGTCCCCTCCGGGATTTTTCAAGGGTGTCGGGCGGGAGCATCGGCAGGGCATTTCGGTTGGTGACGGACCGCAATGCATACTTCTTCAAGGGACACGAAGAGGCCCCGTCCGGTTTTTTCGCCGCTGAGGCCCAGGGGCTCCGGCGGCTCGGCGAGGCCGCAAAAACGGTGCGCGTGCCGCATGTTTTCCAGTGGGACGGTCCCGACAAGGGCGGGACGGGTTGGATCCTCATGGAATGGATTGCATCCGATCCCCGGGGACCGTCCTTCCGAGGTTCGGCCGAAAAACTGGGTCGCGGTTTGGCGGAAATCCACCGGACCACGGCGGAGGCCTTTGGTCTGGAGGAAGACAATTTCATCGGAATTCTCCCCCAACCGAACGGATGGTACCCGAGCTGGACAGATTTTTACCGGGAGCGGCGTCTGTTGCCGCAAATCCGGCTGGCCTCCGAACAGGGGCTTCTGCCCGAAAGGCGCAGCCGGCTCCTTCACCGGTTGTGCGAACGGCTGGAACAATGGTTGGAACGCCCCGGCCTTCGCCCTTCCCTTTTGCACGGAGACCTGTGGAACGGAAATGCCCTGACGGACAGCGGGGGCACCCCCTGTCTGATCGATCCGGCCGTCTATTTCGGGGATCGGGAGGTGGATCTCGCCTTTTCGGAAATGTTCGGCGGCTTCCCCGACCCCTTTTACGACGCGTACAACGAGGCTTTTCCCCTGCCGCCGGAGTTTTCCGATCGAAAACCCCTTTACCAGCTCTATTACCTGCTGGTCCATTTGAATCTGTTCGGAGAAGCCTACGGAGCGGCTGTGGACCGAATTGCCGAGCGATACGCCGGTTGATCTCAGTCCATCAATTCAAACTCCACGTCGCCAATCCGGACCGTATCCCCCTCCTTCGCCCCCTTTTCCCGGAGGGCCTCTTCGACGCCCATTTCCCGCAGGATGCGGGCCAAGCGGCGCACCGAATCATGATAAGCGAAATTGGTCATCGCCACCAACCGTTCAACGCGCTTCCCTTCCACGATAAAGACTTCGTTTTCGCGGCGGATCACATAGGGTTCCTCCGGCTCCGGGACCCGATACACCTTGTGCTCGGAGCCGGTCTCTTCTTCCAGGCTTTGATCCGGCTGCCGATCGAGCAAATCCGCCACCGCAAAAAGAAGCTCCCGGATTCCTTCCCGGGTCGCCGCCGAAATGGGGTAGACCGGCACATCCGGCCCGACCCTTTCGCGGAACTCGGACAAATGTTCCCGGGCACCGGGGAGATCCATCTTGTTGGCGGCCACAATTTGCGGGCGACCGGCCAGCTCCTTTCGGTACTGCCGGAGCTCCTCGTTGATTTTCAACCAGTCCTCATAGGGATCCCTTCCCTCCAGGGCGGCCATATCCACCACATGGACCAACACTCTCGTCCGTTCCACATGGCGCAGAAACTGATGCCCCAGGCCGATCCCCTGGTGGGCGCCCTCGATCAGTCCCGGCAAATCGGCCATCACGAAACTCCGCCCGTCCCCCACGTCCACAACTCCCAAATTGGGAGAGAGCGTCGTGAAATGGTAGTCGGCAATCTTGGGACGAGCAGCGGATACCGACGCGAGCAGGGTCGATTTCCCGACACTGGGATATCCAACCAGCCCCACATCGGCCAACACCTTCAACTCCAGTTCCACCCAGCGCTCTTCGCCCGGCTCCCCATTCTCAGCGATTTGCGGCGCCGGGTTGGAGGGGGAAGCAAAACGCATGTTCCCTCTGCCGCCCCGTCCGCCGCGGGCGACGATCACCTCTTGTCCCTTCCGGGTCAGGTCGGCGATGATTTCTCCGGTTTCCGCATCCTTCACCAGGGTGCCGGGAGGAACCTTCACCACCAGCGAATCGGCATTGGCGCCATGCTGTCCCTTCGACCGTCCGTGTTCTCCCCGTTTCGCCTTAAAGTGCTTCTGGTAACGAAAATCGACCAGGGTTCGGAGGCCTTCATCCACACGGAAAACCACATCTCCGCCGTTACCTCCGTCTCCGCCGGCAGGTCCCCCCAGGGGGACAAACTTTTCGCGTCGAAAGGCGACCGCCCCGTTGCCGCCATCCCCTCCACGAACATAGATCTTCACATAGTCGACAAACACCAAACCGTCACCTACCCCACGACAACAATCGGTTTTCCGGGGACTTTCCCGTCTCCAGGGGAACCTCCGCCATAAAGCCCCCGTCGAACTTCTGGAATCTTCCCTGCCATGCTTCGATCCGTTTCTTCAGCCGCTCCCAATCGTTTTTCCGCAAGACTTCCCGCGCGCGCGACACATTGACCGAGAAGATCACCCCATACTCCCCCTTGTCAAAACAAAACCGTACCGTGGTCCGATGATCCGGGGGAGCCATCCGCTCCATCTCCTCCGCAGCTTCCTCCACCATCTGGCGAATCCGTTCCCCTTCCGAGGGAGGGATCGATTGAAATTTTTCCCCGATTTCCACTTGCCAATCCCACTCCGGGAAACGATGCGGCAGGGAGACCAGGGCGACGGCCAAGGGAGGATGATCGACTTGATGGGACAGCCGCCGCTCCCAGTGGGCCTGTTGGACCAGTCGCTCCAGATAGGGACGGATGCGGTCGCTCTGCTTCATCGACAAGTACCCCATGATAACCTGGATATGATTCATCCAATCGTGCCGCTTCCGCCCCAGCAGATTGAGGGAGGTCTCCGCCTCGCGGATTCGGAAATGAGCCTGCTCGCGTTCATAAAGATGCCGAACACCCAGGATCAGCGCAAGAATCCCCATAATCCCGAGGACGATCCCGGCCCTCCAGCCCCAAGGTTGAACCCCGGAAAAAAACAGACAAAGGACAGCTGGA
>JAJYSD010000113.1 GCA_021793745.1 Bacillota bacterium | reverse complement strand
GCTGCCGCCAGGTGACGATGTTGATGAAATCGGCTTCCCGTTCCCCATGCTGATTGGTGAACCGCCGATTGACCGCCAGCGTAAAGGTGGTGACGGCTACACCGTTCGGAGTGTAACGGAGTTCGGGATCCTGGGCGAGACGACCGACCAAAACCACCCGATTGATCATGAAAAAACCTCTCCCTTTTGGGTTTCTCTATCCGCGACGATCCCCTTTACCGCTCATCGATGTTGATGACCATATGCCGAATCACATTGTCGTCGAGCCGCAGACTCCGCTCCAATTCCTTCACGGTGTCGGTACCGGACTGGAATTGGATCACGGTGTAGATCCCTTCCCGCAACTTTTTGATGGGATAGGCCAGACGACGCTTCCCCATGTCCTGCGTCTCCAGGATTTCCCCGCCGTTTTGGGTGATGACGGATTGGAACTTTTCCCGATTTTTCTTCAGGGATTCCTCATCCAGTTCCGGGCGGGCAATGTACATCAGCTCGTACTTCCGCAACGGTTCCACCTCCTTCTGGACTCAAGCGGCCCCCTTTTCGGGAGCAAGGAGTAAGCTTTCTAGACTGACAACGATAGATTTTATCAGAGACGGGACGGGAAGGCAAGGGTTCTTCCCTTCCCCTGGAAATCGGAGACACTTCCGGATGGCGACGAGCGCGGCGATGGACCTCGCGGACAGGCAGATTTCAAGGCGGCATCCAGCCATCTTCCTCCGGATCGGATACCGCTCATATGTTCGATTTTACCGAATCCTGGATGTTCTGTCCACCCGACAGCCTTACACGGCAAACCGAAAATGCATCACGTCGCCGTCCTGCACCACGTAATCTTTTCCTTCGAGGCGGATCAGCCCCTGCTCCCGGGCCTGGGCCATGGAACCCGCAGCCATCAGATCTTCGTAGGCGATCACTTCGGCCCGGATAAATCCCCGCTCAAAGTCGGAATGGATCACCCCCGCCGCCTGGGGAGCCCGGGTTCCCTCCCGGATCGTCCAGGCCCGGACTTCCTTTTCGCCGGCGGTAAAGTAGGTGATCAGGCCCAACAGTCGGTAAGCCGCCGCCACCAGACGATCCAGCCCCGAAGCCTGGAGGCCCAGTTCCTCGAGGAATTGACGCCGTTCCTCCTCCTCCAGTTCGGCGATTTCCGCCTCCAGCCGGGCGCAAATCGGCACGACACCGGCTCCTTCCGCCGCGGCGATCCGCCGAACCGTCTGAACGTGCGGGTTGGCGTCGGGATCCGCCATGTCCGCTTCATCCACGTTGGCGGCATAAAGCACCCGCTTGGCCGTCAACAGGTTGAGGTGACGAACCCGCTCCCGCTCTTCCTCGCTCAAGTCGATTCGCCGGGCGGGAATCCCCTTGTTAAATCCCTCCTGCAGTTTGAGCAAGGCCTCATGCTCTTGGATGATCTCCTTGTCTCCGCTTTTCTTTTGACGGGAGGTGCGTTCCAACCGGCGCTCCACCGACTCCAGATCGGCCAGCACGAGCTCCAGGTTGATCGTTTCGATATCCGCCTCCGGATCCACTTTGCCATCTACATGGGTGATGTTTTCATCCTCAAAACAGCGGACGACGTGAATGATGGCGTCCACTTCCCGGATGTGGGCCAAAAACTTGTTGCCCAACCCTTCACCGGCGCTGGCGCCCTTCACCAGTCCCGCGATATCGACAAACTGGAAGCTGGTGGGGACGACCCGCTGGGGCTTCACCATTTCGGCCAAGCGGTCCAGCCGTTCGTCGGGTACATCCACGACACCCACGTTGGGATCGATCGTGCAGAAGGGGTAGTTGGCCGACTCGGCCCCTGCACGGGTGATGGCGTTAAATAAGGTGGATTTGCCGACATTGGGCAAACCGACAATTCCGGTCATCAGTGGCATGTCCGTCCACTCCCTGTACATGTCATGAAACGGTTTTTCCGAAGATCCTCATCCATTATAGCGAAACCCCATCCCCCTGTCCTGACAAAAAAGAAGCCCGACGGCCGAAATCCCGTCGGGAAGCTCAAAGGGATCCGGGACGGGAGGTGTCATCCCCGGAGGATTCGGCGGGCACCAGGACCCGCTTCATCCGCTTTTCAAAGCGGGATCGGGGGAGGAGCACGCTGTGACCACATCCGGTGCACTTCATCCGGATGTCCATGCCCATCCGGATCACCTTCCAAGCATTGGTGCCGCAGGGATGCGGCTTTTTCATCTCCACAATGTCACCCAGACCAAAGACCTTTCGTTGCACCGATGATCACACTCCCGCTCGCTTGCCTTTCATTATAAGAAAGCCCCTGGCGTCAATTCAACCGTGTCGGCGGCTGTCCTCCCGCCCTTCTCCCGCCATCCGCCGCCAAGCGCGGAGAATTTCTTCGCTGATCTGCTCTTCGCTGTGTCGCCCGGTGCCCTTGACTGGAGGCTCGATGCATTCGCCGACGACGATCCGAATTCGATGGGGACGGATCCAGACCGCATCCCGGGGCAGGGACTTGTCCGTTCCCTCGATGTAAACGGGGACAATCGGCGTACCGGTTTTCAGGGCCAGATAGGCGGCCCCCTGTTTCAGTTCCCGCATCGGAGCGGTTTCCCGGCGTCCCCCCTCCGGAAACATGCCCAATACTTCACCGTCCCGGAGCACGCCGATGGCGGTCTTCAAAGACGTCAGATCCGCTTTGCCCCGATCCACCGGAAACGCCCGGAAATGTTCTAAAAAAAACCGGGCCACCGGATGACGGAAGGATTCCTTTTTGGCCATGAAACGGATCTTCCGCGGAAAGAACGCCCCGATATAAAAGGGATCGAGAAGGCTCAGATGATTGCCGACCAGAATGAGAGGCCCCTCCGCCGGAACCCGATCCAACCCTTCCACGCGGGCCCGATGATAAATTCGTATCAGACACCGGACGACGGGTTGAAGGATATGGTACAGCCACATGATGACTCGTTCCCTCCTTTTGGTCCAGCCCCATTTCCTTCAATTCGACAGTCGAATCACCTTTCCTCCGAAAAGGGATAGAGTAAAAATAGCGTGAAAAGAAACAGATTCAATACCCCGTAGAGGGGGTAGAGCAGCTGCACCAGCGGCACAAACCCCCATTGGCTGAGGGGAACCAATGCCACCATGATGACCAGTCCGACCGCCCACCGGGGATAAGGAAACCGGTCGGCGATGCGAAATACCAGTCCGTGCATGTTGCTGACGGCGGTCGTATAGATGGCAAACCAGAGAACCAGGGAAATGATCAGATTCCAGATTGTCGAATAATCCCGAATCAGGGCGAACAGGGGGATATTGTACTGGGATATGAGGTGGGACACCTTGAGCAGCGACGCATTGTATAGCCCGGCGATCCCGGCGAGGCAAGACGCTCCCAATAAACAGGCAATCCAGATCTCGGCGGGGTGGCGGATCTGGGAACCCATGGTGGACAGAACCGCCAGCAGCGAAATCATATTGAAGGCGGCATAGGTAATGGCCGACGGCCATACCGGGAACAGAATGCCCTCCGGTTCGGTGTCGGCCGGGCCGGCCGTCTCGCCTCCCGATAACAGTCCCTGGAGGCAGACGAGGAGCAAAATCACCGATAACACCGGCATCAGAATCGTGTTGAGGGACAAAATGCCCTTCAAATCAAAAAGGAGGACCAGCACCACCGCCCCCGCCATCAACAGCGTCCCCAGGGTAAAGGAACCGTTCCACTGTTCCAGGGTGGCCCCGCTTCCCGCCACCATCACCAATACGCCCGTCAGCAGGGACAAAATCATAAAGCCGTCGAAATATCGAGCCAGTTTAGGCCCGATCACCACTTGAAGCACTTCCGAATAGTGATGCGTCCGCTTTTTCCAACCGATGTGGAGGATGATCACGCTCGCTGCAAAGTAGAGCACCATCGAGAGGAAAATGCCGACCCGCCCCTGTTCTCCGTAGGAACCGAAAAACTCCCAGATCTCCCGGCCGGAAGCAAAGCCCGCGCCGATGGTGGTGCCGACAATCGTCATGCTGATCCTGAAGGACTGCCCGAGGTTGATTCGCATCCCGCACCATCCTTACGCCTTTTACGGGTTGTCCCTATATGTATATTTACTTTCTTTTTCCCGTATACTGGTAAGGATCAAAAATTTCGGAGGTTGTCGGACATGCGTGAGCTTTTCTTTCCCGATTCGATGGCTTTCACTTTCCCCTACCGGGTGGAATATACCCACCCCCGGGCAGCCGATTTGTGCGCGGAAAAGCTCACGCAGGCCCTCAGCACCTTCCCTCCCGGCTCCGAACTGGTCTGCCTCTGTATCGGCACCGACCGTTCTACCGGGGACTCCCTCGGTCCCTTGGTCGGAACCATGCTGGAAAAGATGGCAATCCCCTCGCTTCGCATCTATGGCACCTTGGACGAGCCTGTTCACGCGGTCAATCTTCGCGCAAAGCTGGCGGAGCTGCGGCGGAGTTTGACAAACCCGCGGATCATCGCCGTAGACGCCTGCCTGGGGCGGCTGAACAGCGTCGGATCGATCCAGGTGGGAATGGGACCGCTCAAACCGGGTGCGGGTGTAAACAAGCAGTTGCCCGAAGTGGGTGAGGTGCACATCACCGGGATCGTCAATGTCGCTGGCTTTATGGAATATTTCGTCCTGCAAAACACGCGGCTCAGCATCGTCATGAAAATGGCGGATGTCATCTCCCGTTCCATCCACTCCGCCGCGTCCCGGCTTCATCGGGAAGCGACCTGACGGCCGCCGCTTCGAGTCGCGGCTCCGGCCGGCGGAAAGCTCCTCCTTTTCCGCAGGTCTCAGCCTTCTGTTCCCTCAAAGAATGGTCAGGGATTGGGGTTGAACGGAGACGGAAACGGGCGTTTCTCCAATCACCTCCCCATCGGCATGCACCACCAAAGGGCGGTCGGCGGACACTTGGATCCGGGATCCCCGCATCATCACCACATAGGGATAATCGACGTGCTTGCCGGCGAATACCAGCGGAAACAGGCCGAGCAATTTCCACCGGGAGACACCCCGGACCAGACAGATGTCCAGGAGCCCGTCGTCGTTTTTCGCCTCGGGGCAGATCTTCATTCCGCCCCCGTAACAGGAGATGTTGGCGATGGCGATCAACCAGACATCCTTTTCCTGAAGGACTTGCCCGTCCACTTCCAGGGTGACGCGGGTCGGCTGAAAGCGGTGAAGCTCTTGAATCACCCCGAGGGCGTAGGAACCTTTCCCCAACCGCTCTTTCCACTTGGATGCATTCACCGTTTTTGCCACTTGACCGTCGAAGCCGACCCCAATGGAGCTGATCATCGCCCTCCCGCCGAAGTCGGCCGTATCCACGCGGCGAGGAACGTGCTTCAACACCCGGTGCAACGCCTGGACCGGATCCTTGGGCACCCCTTGCGCCGTGGCAAAGTCATTGCCCGATCCGGCCGGTATGTATCCGAGGGGAACATCCGTTTTGACCAGTCCGTTTCCCACCTCGTTGACAGTACCATCGCCTCCGACGGCCACCACCGCCCGGACCCCCATCTTCACCGCCTCCCGGGCCAGCTCCGTCGCATGTCCCGGACGTTCCGTAAAGGCGAGATCG
>JAJYSD010000112.1 GCA_021793745.1 Bacillota bacterium | reverse complement strand
TAATTACATTATTTTTCAAACAGACAAATAATCATTTTGTAATAGCATTGTAACCTTTCTTGTAATGAAAGTCCATACGATATACCGCAAGTCGGATCCTTCGGAAGTTCCGGAAAAGCCGAAATCCCCCTCCTTTTCCCGAGAAGACAAAAACAAAAAAAGGACAGATCGCTCTGTCCCCAGGTGTTCGAAAAGCTGCGGAAGGTGAGTTTCATCCGCCGAGGGAAGCGTCACCGGCACGGGATCGGTCGGAAAACGCCGTCCCCTTCCGACACGAGCCGGCGACTCCTCGTCCTGCGCCTTCCGGCTCCCTCATTTGGCGGGCTGCTCCTCGATCGAGCGGGCAATCCGGCTCATGACATCCACCGGCAGGTCGCCCACCAGTTCAAAGTCGGTCCCCTCGTAGGTCCAGGAAAGCCGTTTATTTTCATCCGTTTCCAGCAGAATTCCCTGGGTAAAACCGAGATCCAAGGGGCGTCCGTAAATGGGAAGGCTGGCCTGCACCGCCTCCGGCCGTTTTTGGCTGAGCGTAAAGGAGGGATCACCCTGATAGCGCAGGATCACCACTTTTCCCTCCGGACTGTTCACCGTCTGCTGATCGACCAGACGGCTCCCCTCCGGAATCCATCCGGGAGTCAAAGCGCTGAACTCCTTTTCATCCTTCCCTTTCCCTTCGGCTTTTTCCTCCCCTTTCTTTTCCTCCTGTCCCGAGGAAGGAATAATGGTCGGATCCCCATAACCGGTCATGTTCCGCTCCATGTCAAAGGCATCCTTATCAAAGCTGACATCGGGCTCAAACCGGCTAAACTCCACCAACACCTTCACCTGATCATCGGAATCCAACACCTCCACTTTTTGAGGGTTCAGTTTGCGATCCAACCAAATCCGCTGCTTCACCAGGGATTGGTTTTGCTCAAATTTCGCCGCCACTTCAAAGCGGTAATCCTCCTTGCCGGCGGTGAACTGGCGGGCGGAATCATCGATGATGCTGTTCAGCAGTGTCTGGTACAAATAAACCTGTCCGCTGGACTCCGGCCAGTCGCTGTGAAAGCGGAAGCTCTTGTTCAGGTGGGGAGTCAAAACGTACACACCGTCATCATTGCGAAGAAGAATCTGTGTGATGTCCTTGTTGACGTTTTTTAAACTGACCCGATAATAGTGCGGTTGTTTATACCAAACTTCGACATCATACTCCTGGGGTTTGCTTCCCGTCTGAATCGTCATTTTCGCCTGGCTGCGATAACTTTTCAGGTCCTCAGAGCGCTCGGACAAGTCGTTGACCACTTCTTCGGCGCTCTTGGGACCACATCCCGCCAGGAGAATCAAGACGATCATCAGAGTCACGACCGCCCACGCTTTCCGACGCATTGGATCAGCCCCTTCGTCAATTTCCCGGGAAATATGTCGGTTAGGCACGGGCGCGATCGGACGCGAGCCGGGAAAGGGCGGCACCCAGCTGTGACAGGATGTCGGAGGCGAGGAGGCTGTGCTCGGAGTTTTGGACGGCGAGCTCACCGGCGAGGCCGTGCAGATAGACCCCCATGGCGGCGGCCGCCGACGCGGGGATTCCTCGGGCGAGCAAACCGCCGATCACACCGCTCAAGACATCGCCGGATCCGGCTTTGGCCAGGGCCGGCGTGCCGGTGGGATTCACGAGCTGGGTCCCATCGGGCAGGGCGATGACGGTATGGGTCCCCTTCAGCACCACGATGCTCCCCGTCTTCTCCGCCCACTCGCGGGCAAGCATATGGCGGGACGACTCCACCTTGGCCGTCTCGATTCCCGCCAAACGGGCCATTTCCCCGGGATGGGGGGTCAGGACCGTTTCCCCGCTCCGGGATTGCAGCGCACCGGGATGTTCCGCCAGGATGTTCAACCCGTCGGCGTCCAATACCAGCGGAAAGGGCATGCGTTCCAGCATGTTCCGGAGCCAATCCCCTTCGCCGGAAAAGCGGCCCAACCCGGGACCTACGGCCGCTGCGGTAAAGCGGTCGACCCGTTCCGACAAAACCCGGACGCTGTCTCCGGCGAACCGGCCTTCCCCGTCGTCCGGCCATCCCCACACCAGCGCATCCGTCACCTTGGCGGCGAGGATCGGTTCCTGGCCGTCGGGTACGGCCACCGTCGTCAGCCCCGCACCGATGCGGAGCCCCGCCATGCCGGCGAGGACGACGGCTCCCAGCATCCCCCGGGATCCGCCGACGACCAACAGATGTCCGTATGTTCCCTTGTGGGACCAGCGGGAACGGGGAGCCAGCCACTCCCTCCACCAGGACGGATCGTTGACACGGGCTGCCGGGGGGCGGTGTTCCGCCGCCGACCGGGGGATGCCGATGTCCGCGACGATCACTTCACCGCAATATTCGGCGGCGGGCCGCAGATAATGGCACCACTTGGGATAGGCAAAGGTTACCGTCCAATCGGCCCGGATCGCGTCGGGCAACAAAGCCCCCGTATCCGTATCGGCGCCGCTGGGCACATCGACGGCAACGACGGCGCCCCGGCGATATTCGTTGACGAGGCGGATCAGTTCCAACGCCCGGGGACGCACTTCCCCCCGAATACCGGTGCCCAGCAGAGCATCGACGATCACGTCCGCCTCCACAATCCGGCGTGTCAGTTCACCGCGGCGCTCTCCCGCATCCTGGATCACGGTGAGGCCCATATTGCGGCATACCTGGTAAAAGACGCGGGAGTCAGGGGTCAGCTTTTCCGCCGGACCGGCCAGCCAGAGAACCACCTCCCAACCGGCGGCGGCCAGATGGCGGGCCGCCACAAACCCGTCTCCACCGTTGTTGCCGGTTCCGGTGAGGACGAGGGCGGTACCCGGACGCGGGAATCGCTCCCTCAACAACCGGGCCACCGCCTTCCCGGCATTTTCCATCAACACCACACCGGGAATGCCGATCGTTTCGATGGCATAACGGTCCAGATCGCGCATCTCCTGTGCAGTTGTCAAGTACACACATGTCCCTCCCAACCGCGATATATATGTATGTCCCCGCCGCGTTGAATATGCAGACAAGGGTGACGGGCCCGCACCCGATCAGACCCGCTCCGCCACGACCATCGCTGTCGCATAGTGGGCTGAATGGGAGATGGAGAGATGGAGGCGCACCGATCCGTCCCACGCCAGGAAATCCCGCCCCTGCCGGCTGAGGCGGACCCGGGGACAGTTCCGTTCATCGGGGATAATCTCGATATCCTGAAAGCCGAGCTTGCCGATTCCGGTGCCCGCCGCCTTGGCCACCGCCTCCTTGGCCGCAAACCGGCCGGCGAGGAATTCCAGCATTCTTCTTTCCGATCGGGGCAAATAAGCTTTTTCCCGCTCGGTCAAAATGCGCTGCGCCATCCGTTCGGTCCCGAACCGGCGAACCCGCTCCAACTCCACCAGATCGATTCCGACACCGAGAATCATCGCACTTCCACCCCCCTCATTCCACATCCCACCGAAAACTCCAGGCCGCCACCAGAAAAGCGACAACCAACCAAGCCGCCAGGACCGCCGCCGGCATCCACAGATCCGCCGGGCCGGCCCCCTTCGTCATGATGTCCCGAAGCGCGCCGGTCAGGTGAACGATGGGAATCGCCTCCACCAGCGGCTGCAGGAAGTCCGGCAAGTTCCGGATGGGGAAAAAGATCCCCCCGACAAAGATCATCGGAAAAGATATGAGCCCGGCGATCGGTCCTGCGGTCTCGGGAGTGCTGGCCAGGCCGGCGATGATGAAACCGATCGACAGGAAGGTCAGGGTCCCGAGCAGGATAAAAAAGATCAAGGCCGCCCAGGAACCGTGAACGTGGACGTCAAAGGCGAAATAGGCCACCAGCAGGACGGCAACCGCCTGGACCGCATTCAGGAGAATGCGGGCGGTGATTTGTCCCGCGATGAAGGTCGCGCTGGACAAGGGCGTCCCCTGCATCCGGCGCAAAATGCCCCGTTCCCGCCAGGAAGCGATGGTAGCGGCCACGCCGTTCAAATTGTTGTTCATGATCATCAGGGACAAGATGCCGGGAACCAGAAAGTCGATGTAACTCATCGGCCGGCTCTGGACATTGATTTCTTCCACCGCGATCGCGGGGCGAAAATCGACCAGTCGCTTATTGAGCCGGTCCACCGTTTGTCGGATCAGGGCCGTCCCGATCTCCGCCACCGCCGGGTTGCCCTTGTCGTAGTAAAGGGCGATCAACGGGGCCGTCCTTCCTTCCTCCGGCAAAGCAACCCGGTCACCAAATCCCTTTTTCACCACCAGGAGCATGTCCGCTTCCCCGTCCCGAACCGCTTCCGCCCCTCCGCCGGACGGCGGCGGGACCAGGTCGAGCCCCTCGTTTTTTTCCAATTCCCCGATGAATTGCCGGGCCGCCGGGGAGCCGTCCTCATCGACCACGGACACGCTCACCTGAAAGCGCATGCCGTCTCCCACCAACATTCCCAGGGCCACCATCATGAAGAGGGGTAAAAATAGGGACCAGATCACCACATTCCGGTTGCGGGCGAACAGCAAGAGTTGCGCCTTTGTCAGTTGGAGATATGCTTTCATTCCTGCGTCAACCTCTTTCCCGTCCGCTGGAGGAACACATCCTCCAGAGTCGCCGTCCGGGTGCGAAGATCCTTCAGGGTCACCCCCGCCTCACCGGCCCAGGTCATCAAACCGCTCAGGGTATCCTGGAGTCGATCCGTCAAGAGGAGGACGGCTCCCTGGGTCTCCCCGGATCGCCTCACTTCCTTCACCCCCGGAAGCCGTTGAAGCACCTCTCTGTCCGCCGACTCCGCCGCAAACTCCACCACGCTGTCCGACGCCAATCCACGGATCAATCCCGCCGGCGTATCCAGGGCGATGATTTCCCCCCGATCCATAATGGCCACCCGGTCACAGAGCTGTTCCGCCTCCTCCATGTAATGGGTGGATAAAAAAATCGTCCGGCCCTCCTCCTTCAAATTCCGGATGATTTCCCACAGGCTGCGCCGAGCCTGGGGATCCAAACCCGTCGTCGGCTCATCCAGAAAGAGAACCCTGGGATCATGCACCACCGCCAGGGCAATGGCCAGTCGCTGCCGCTGTCCGCCGGAAAGGTGCTTCACCAGGGTCCTTTCCTTCTCCTCCAGGTCAAAGGATTCCAGCAACGCATCGAGGGGCTGGGTCCGATCGTAAAAGCTGGCGTAGAGCTGAAGGGACTCCCGGACGGTGAGATGTTCAAACAAGGCCGTCGACTGCAGCTGAACGCCGATGACTCTTTTCACCCGGTCCCGGTGGCGGATGCCGTCGATGCCGTCGATCCAGATCTCCCCGTCGTCGGGGAGGCGCAAGCCCTCGATCATCTCCATCGTCGTCGTTTTGCCCGCTCCGTTGGGGCCCAGGAGGCCGAACACCTCCCCCTCCGACACCTGGAAGCTGACCCCCTTCACCACCGGCTTTCCCCCGTAACGCTTGACCAAGCGGCGAACGTGAATCATCGGGCGCGAGGATCTTTCGGATGTCACCAGGGTCCCCCTTTCCAGTTCGATGATCGGCTACATCCAGTATACACCTTCCGGTGCGAAAAAAAGAACGGGCTCCGAAGAGCGAAAAAGGGG
>JAJYSD010000111.1 GCA_021793745.1 Bacillota bacterium | reverse complement strand
AGGATCAGCGCCGAAACGCCGATCAATTTCCTTTCCTCATACAGGGCTCGATATATGCGTCCCACCGGTCCCTCCCCTTTCTCTTTCTCGATCCATTCATAACCCCCGTCCGACGTCATACATATAGTATGGGACAGGGTACAACCCCCCATACCGCAAAGCCGTCGGAGGTGGAGGGATTGAACTATTTCTGGGTTTTATCCGGCAAGCGGATCAAGCGGTTCGTTGTTTTGGTCGTCGCGGTATTCTTTGCTGCAGGCATCTTCTATGCCGAAAAGAACGACATCCAGGTATTTCTCCCCGTGGAAACGGGACCCGAAGCGGTTTACAGTGTGGAAACCGACAAAAAACAAGTGGCGCTCACCTTTGATATCAGTTGGGGTGAGGAGCGGGCCGGTCCCATCCTCGATGTGCTGGAACAGAAGGACCTGAAAAAAGCCACCTTTTTCCTCTCCTCTCCCTGGGCGGAAAGCCATCCGGATATCGTCAAGCGCATCGTCGACATGAATTATGAAATCGGCAGCCATGGCCATCGGCACGACAATTACAGCACCTACAGCGAAGAAAAAATCCGGGAGCAGATCACCAAGGCGGACGCAATCCTGAACAAGCTGACGGGAAAAAAGCCCAATCTGATCCGTTTTCCCAACGGCGACTTCGACAAGCGGGTGCTGCGCATTGCCGACAGTTTGGGCTACACCACCATCCAGTGGGATACCGATTCCCTGGACTGGATGAATCCCGGCAAAGAGAAGATCGTTCAACGGGTGCTTTCCAAGGCGCATCCCGGAGACATCATCCTGATGCACGCCAGCGACTCCTGCCGCCAAACCCACGAAGCGCTTCCGGAAATCATCGATGGGCTTCGGGAAAAGGGATACGAATTTGTGACGGTTTCCGAGTTGATTGCCGGAACCAAAGTGGAAACCAATCCGGTGGAGTGAAGAAAATCGTCCAAGGGCCGAACCCGGACCTGCTACGCAGCGGATTCGGCTGCTTTATTTTTTGGAGCCCGCCGGCGCCGGGGTACCGGCGCGCTTTTTCTGTCGGTTTTTGCTTTCCGCAGCCTTCGGAGGAACCACCAGCCGGTGGATCCACAGGACCTGCCAGGCGTTGCAGACAAGCAGCGTCAACACCGTGTACAGCATCATCATCAGGGAGTCCTGTTTGAGGGCGGTTCCGGATTCGATCAGCGTCGCCACCACCATAAAGAAGAGGGTGGGGACAAAACTGCGCTGACTCGTCAGCTTCACCTTCCACAGCGCCACCGCCAATCCGGCGACCAGCGTAACGATTCCCACGATGGCTTCGGGAACCAGGAGTCTGCCCCCGTCATCGGCCATATATCCGAAAAGGATCACCTCTCCCAGCACCAGGAGGAGAAGCAACACCTGGACGGTGTTAAACCAGAAATCTTTGCGGAAAAAGCCCGCGGCCACCCAATTAAAGATCATATATGCAAATAACCCCATCTGTGCCACGGCACCGAACAACAGGCCCGCGAGCAGCTGCTGCAAAAGGGTGAGTCCCATCTCCCCCATCAATAATTCCAGCAAAAGGCCGAGCAACAGCGCCGCCACGCCGCCCAGGGACAGGGTGGTGGAAAACAAAAAAAGCCAATTTCGTATGGTCATCTTCGGTCTCTCCCCATTAAAATCCGTCCCTTTGATTGTACCAAAGCCCCTTGGGGGAAACCAGCGCATCGGCATAATCCGCCCCGTGCCTCCCCATATTAAGGGTAGAGCTACGCTCTTGCTACAGCACAGCACATATCAGATCAGAAAGAAACGGGGGCTCCCCATGCGCAACATTTTGCTTGCAGCCATGATCTTCGTTCTTACCGCCGCATGCAGCAGTCCGGCCCAGCGCCCCGAAAGCCGGGGGCCGGATTACCAGCAGGTGAAGGAAATCGTCGTCGATGTCCTGCAGACCAATGAGGGAAAACGGGCAATCAAAGAAATGATGAAGGACCCGGAGTTCAAAAGGGAAGTGGTGATCGCCACCCAGGATATGGAGAAGGCGATCGCCAAAGCCCTGCAGGATCCCAAGTCGCAAAAGGGGCTGGAAAACGTCCTCAAAAAGCGGGAAGTGGCCAAAAACTTCGCCGAAGTAACCCGCAAGGAGCAGAAACAGCTGATGAAGCAGTTGATGAAAGATCCCGAGTACCAGAAACTGCTCCTGGACGTGATGCGGGATCCGGAATTCGAGGATAACCTGCTCCATCTGATGAAAAGCCGAAAATACCGCCAAGAGATGCCGAAAATCATGGAGGAGGCCCTGGAAACCCCCTCCTTCCAGAAAAAAATGGAGAAACTCTTGGAGGATGCGGTGAAAAAAGCGGATCAAAAAAAGAAAAAGGATGGCAGCAAGGGAAGTAGCGGGTAACCCCGGAAAGGAAAGAAAGGATCGACGGCCGGGTATCACACCGCTTTTCTCCGAAGGACGAAACGCCGGACACACCCCCGCGCTGTCAGGTCCTGGACCCCTTACGGGGTCTTTTTTGCGGCGCCGTCCGCCTCATCGGCTCCGGACCCCGGAGCGATCGAGGAGCCGCTCCCCCTTGCGGCGGTCCGTACTCCGGCGATCCCTTTTCCCTCCGAAGCATTCCCTGTACAATGAAAAGGAAAAGGGGCGTGGCAGCCACATGGTGCAAAAACGATCCCGAGTCATCCTGGAAGCCGCCTGGCAACTGATCCGCGAAGCGGATATCCGCTGGTTGCCCGTCGATCCCTTTCTCCTCCTCGAAGGGCTGGGAGTCCGGGTCATTCCCGCCGACCGGGTCGTCAAAAACGAACATTTGGATCCGCGCTGGTTGCGGAAGGAGCGCGGCGCCCTTCTCCTCGTCCACCGGAAAAAGCAAACCTTCACCATCGTCTACGAGGAGCAACGGCCCCCCGAGCGGCTGCGCTGGATCCTCCTGCGGGAATTGGGACATATTCGGCTCGGCCACGTGCCCGCTCCGGCGGGAACATCGCCACAGCCCCGCCACATCCGGGACGCGGAGCATTTTGCGGCGGAGGTGCTCGCCCCCCTGCCCCTTCTGCGGGCAGCCGGTGCCACACAGCGGGAAGCGATCGCCTATATGTGCGAGATCCCCGAGGCGGTGGCAGAGGAGCGGGAGCTCGACCTGAGACAGCATGATGAAGTCCCCCGGACGGCGGAGGAGTGGATGAGGCGGCAGTTTTCGGATTTCTTGAAACCGGTGACTCACTGTGTCAGTCCCGATGGGCATTACGGCCTGTTGGGGATCATTAAACGGAATCCGGAGGGAAGGCCGATGAACCGACCACACGCCTACATCGAGACGGACGAAAAGGGGCGGTTCCTGTACTGCCCCCGTTGCGGGAATCGAAACTTTTCCGAGGATGCAAAATATTGTAAAATGTGCGGGATCTATCTATTCAATGAATGCACCAATCAGTCCCCATTGGATAAAACGATCGGCTCCGACAACTGGTGCGGCCGGATCAATCCGGGGGATGCGCGCTACTGTGAGCATTGCGGAGCGGAAACGATCCTCACCCAACTGGGACTGCTCAAACCCTGGCAGGAAGTGATGAAGCCCAAAAAGGAAGCGGCGACCTCCCGGGTGCCCGATCCGATGGAAGAAAATGACGGGAAGCCGATTGAAATCTCCAGCGATGAGATTCCCTTTTGAGATCCAACGAGAAAAGCCGGCGGGAAATCCCGCCGGCCCGCGCTGGAAAGAACGGACGATCGGATTCACCGCGGCGTGCACGGACAGAGCCTCCGGTGAACCGCCCGGCGACCGTCCAGCCGGCGAACCGGCCGCCGCTTTCAGTTTTTGACCTCCGCAGCCGTCTTCTGAATCACCTTGCGGGCCAGGTCGGCATACAGGCGTCCCGTCTCCGTGTCGGCCGCATAAACGGAGGGAGAGAAGTCCGGATCATTGATGTCGTTGTCCGGTGCGCCCAGGGGGATTTGGACGAGCAGCTCCGTTCCGAGCTCCTTGGCCAACTTCTCGCCTCCACCGCGACCGAAGACGTAGTCCCGGTTTCCGCAGGCGGAGCAGGCATACCAGGACATGTTTTCCACGACGCCCAGGATCTCATGCTTGGTGTGCAGGGCCATGTTCCCCGCCCGGGCGGCAACGAAGGCGGCCGTCGCATGGGGCGTGGTGACGATGATTTCTTTGCTTTGGGGAATGAGCTGGTGCACATCCAGAGCCACATCGCCGGTACCCGGAGGCAGGTCAAGAAGCATGTAGTCGAGCTCGTCCCAGTGGACTTCGGTAAAGAAGTTGCGCAGCATCTTGCCCAGCATCGGACCGCGCCAGATCACGGGGGAGTTGTCCCGGACGAAGAAGGCCATCGAGATCACCTTTACTCCGAACCGCTCGACGGGAAGAATCGTCTTGTCGATCACGACGGGGGCTTGTTCGATTCCCATCATGTCGGGGACGCTGAAGCCGTAGATGTCGGCGTCGATAATCCCCACTTTTTTCCCTTCCCGGGCCAAAGCAACCGCCAGGTTGACGGTGACCGTCGATTTGCCGACGCCTCCCTTGCCGCTGGCCACGGCGATGAATTGGGTCTTGGAATCCTTGGCCAGAAGGGGCGAGAGCGGGGCTCCGGGTTGGGGAGCGGGACCGGCACCGGCGCGCTGCTGCCGCAACTTGGCCGACAGGGCGGCCCGTTCCTCATCCGTCATCGATCCGAAGCGGATATTCACTTCCTCCGCCCCGAGGTCACGGATCGCCTTTTCCACATCCTCCTGAATCTTCACCTTCAGCGGACAACCCTGTATCGTCAGGATCACGTCCAGAGATACCCGGGAGCCGTCAATCCGGATGTTGCGGATCATATTGAGCTCCACCAAGCTCATGTTCAGTTCCGGATCCTTCACTCCCCGCAGGGCCTCCAGAATCTTCTCCTCTGTAAGCATGTGGAACACCCCAGTGTCATCATTTCAATGCTTCCCTGTTATTATATCATACTCTATTCATTTCATTTCCGGAGGCAGGTCCTCTTCGGAAGAATATCGCAGGATCCCGTAATAAATCGCCGCAGCCAGCTTTTTTTGATACTTTTCGTCACCTAACCGGGCCGCTTCCTCCGGATTGGACAAAAACCCCACTTCCACCATCGCCGCAGGCACCGGGGATTGCCGGAGGATGAAAACATCCCCGTTCATCTTCGGCAGCCGATCGGTATTTTCCAGGGTGCGAATCAGTTCCGCTTGGATGAATGAGGCCAGCTTTTTGTTTTCTTCGCTCTCCGGATGGTAAAAGGTTTGGGCCCCCTTCCAACGGGGGGAAGGAATGGCGTTCAGGTGGATGCTGACCATGATCTCGGCGCCGCTTTCCTTGACGATCCGCACCCGCCTCATGAGGTCCTGGACCTTTCGCCGGCTCAAGCCCCGGGTGTCCGCATCCGCCAGATCGGTGTCCTTCTCCCGGGTCATGACCACCAGCGCCCCCGCCTCCTGCAGGTAATCGCGAAGGTGCAAGGCGATATTCAGGGCCACATCCTTCTCCACCACCCCGTCCTTGCTCACGGCACCTCCATCCGGCCCTCCATGGCCCGGATCGAGGACGATCACTCGCCCCGAGAGGGGCATCGGCCCGGCGGTCGGATGGAATGTCTGGGGAATC
>JAJYSD010000110.1 GCA_021793745.1 Bacillota bacterium | reverse complement strand
ACCTCCAGTGAAAAAGAAAAGGCCGGAGGAAGGCCTCCGGCTCGGGGGTTCAGGGTTAAGGGGATCGAGGTTCGCCCCGCGGGAGTTAGCGGGGGATCGCGATCCCCCGGGCACCTGCGGATCCGCCGCCACGGCCGAAGAGCTTCCTCCGGCATCATGTTTATGCTACCCCGCTTTTCTTATATCTCCCTTGAAAAAGAGCCACCGGTTGAAAAAGGGGGTCAGATCCTTGCCGGCCACCTCATTGGCCACCCGGATGAAATCCTCCGTCGTGGCCACCTGAAACTTGTACCGGTCATAATAGGTCCTCAGGATTTCCAGAACCTTCTCCTTCCCGATCTCATCCATCAGCTCCCATAACATGGCGGCCGGCCGGGTGTAAACCATCAATCCGTAAATGGAGTCGGAGTACTTGTACAGGGGTTCCACGGAGGTAACCCCCTCCTTTTCATGAATCTCATCGCTCACTTTGGCGGCCCGAACCAGGAACTCCCGCTGATCCTCCCCGACCTGGTCATGCATGTACAACAGCTCGGAAAACGTGGTCAATCCTTCATCCAACCAGGGTTCTTTCACCTGGTTGTTGCCGACCACGCCGTACCACCATTGATGGGCCAGCTCGTGGGCGACGACGTTCACTGCGGGGCGTTCCCCTTCCCGGGTGGGATATTTCGGAATGGACGTCACCAGACCGGGATATTCCATTCCCGCGATGCCGTAGCCCGTTTCCCCCAATACCACGTCCACCTCGCGATAGGGGTAGGGGCCGAACTGACTTCCGAAGAACCGCATGGCGGAAATGGCCGCTCGGTGCAACGCCTTCGCTTCCCGTTCCATCCCCTTTTGATACCAGAGGTTGACCTCCACATCGTCCGCCTTGCCTTTGATCACTTCGTAGTCCTTGGTGATCACGGCGGCAAAGTCCCGGATGTTTTCCTGGCGGAGGGTGACTTCCCCCTTCACCGGCTCCGACCGGTCATCGGCACTGGTGATCAGGCGATAACCCTCCGGAACCCGGAAAGTCACCTCGAAGTCGGATATCCGGGTGTAAAAAGGGTCTCCCACGGAGGTGTAGGGCTCCGTATGCCAGCCGTCCTGATCCTTCACAGCCAGCATCGGATACCATTGGGCCAGGAAGGCGGTGCGTCCGAAGGCATTGAGCCGGCTTCCCCCCTTGGGTAACTTCAGTTGATAATTCATCTCGATCCGGGCGGATTGATCCGGCGCCAGGGGTTCAGGCAGTTGCAACTTCATCACCGTGCCGTCGATATGCGTCTGCGCCTTTTGACCGTTCACCTTCACCGCCGATACATCCAGATATCCCGCTTCCTTGGGCTTTGAATGCTCCCCCCATTGCCAACGGCGAAAGGCATTGGGATAAAGGTGAAAGTAAACCTCCTTCCACTCCTCCGAACGCTTCGGCAGCGTCACCTCCATCCTGCCGGTGACGGTATCGGACTTCTCATCATAGTTGGCGTCGATCCGGTATACGGGCCTGAAAGCCGATTGTTCGGCCGCTGCTTGCCCCATGGAAAAACGGGTCTGCGTCCTCATCCCCCGCCGATCCAGTTCCCCGACCAACGCGATGAGGGCCAACGACAGACACAACCCCAGACTAACCCAAAAGCGGAGCTCCACGATGCCGCGTCTCATCCTTCGATCCACCCATTTCCTCATCAAAATTCCTTCTCCGCTCCTAGGTTTTCCAATCGGGGGCGAATTATGACGGATCGAGCCGGACAGAAAAGGGTTGAAAGAAAAAAGGGCGCTTCGGATTTCCGAAACGCCCGCGTCCGATCAGCCGGACTTCTCCACCTTCTTGTCCAGGCCCAATTCCCTGACGGCCATCTCCCGCAGCCGAAATTTTTGGATTTTACCGCTGGCCGTCATCGGATATTCATCGACCAGGAAGACATAGCGGGGAATCTTGTAGCGGGCGATCTTCCCTTCGCAGAAGCTGCGCACTTCCTCGGGGGTGAGCGTTTCCCCCTCCTGGACCCGAATAAATGCGGCCACCTGCTCCCCGTATTTCTCGTCGGGCACGCCGGTGATCTGCACATCCTGAATCTTCGGATGTGTGTAGAGCAACTCTTCGATCTCCCGGGGGTAGATGTTTTCCCCGCCCCGGATGATCATATCCTTCAGCCGCCCGGTAATTCGAAAGTATCCGTTTTCGTCCATCACCGCCAAATCGCCGGTGTGGAGCCACCCCTCCTCGTCGATGGCCTCGGCGGTCGCCTCGGGCATATTATAATATCCCTTCATGACGTGATAGCCCCGGGTGCACAGTTCGCCCTGGACCCCCGGCGGCACCTCCTCCCCGGTCACCGGATCCACGATCTTCGTCTCCACGTTGGGAAGCGTCCGTCCCACCGTCGACACCCTGAGTTCCAGGGGGTCGTCGGTCCGGGTCTGGGTGATCACCGGGGAGGACTCCGTCTGACCGTAGGCAATGGTGATCTCCCTCGCTCCCATCTCCCCGACCACCCGTTTCATCACCTCGATGGGACAGTTGGACCCGGCCATGATTCCCGTCCGGAGGGAGCTCAAATCGAACCGGTGGAAATCGGGGTGATTCAACTCCGCGATAAACATGGTGGGCACGCCGTGAAGGGCGGTGCAGCGTTCCTGGTCCACGGCCTGCAGCACCTTCAGGGGATCGAAGGCGATGACCGGAACCATCGTCGCTCCCGTGTTGGCACAGGCCAGGGTTCCCATGACGCAGCCGAAGCAGTGGAAAAAGGGAACAGGGATGCACAGGCGGTCTTCATGGGTCAGCTTCATGCATTCCGCCACATTGCGGGCGTTGTTGACGATGTTGTAGTGGGAGAGCATGACCCCTTTGGGGAAGCCGGTGGTGCCGGAGGTGTACTGCATATTGATCACATCATCGGGATGAAGGGATGCCTGACGGCGCTGAAGCTCTTCGTCGCTCACCTCGTCCCCCATCGCCAGGATGTCCTCCCACAAAAACATCCCCGGCTTTCGTTCCTTCCCGATAAAGATCACGTTCCTCAAGCGGGGCAGCCGGGCGGAACGGAGCTCCCCGGGCCTGGAGTGGGCCAGTTCGGGACAGATCTCGTAGAGCATGTCCAGGTAGCTGTTTCCGCGGAACCCTTCCATCAGGATCAGCGTCTCCGTGTCCGACTGGCGGAGCAGATATTCCAGTTCGCGGGTGCGATATTGGGTGTTTACGGTGATCATCACCGCCCCCATCTTTCCGGTGGCGAATTGGGTGATGAGCCATTCCGGCAGGTTGGTTGCCCAGATCGACAGATGATGCCCCTTCTCCAGCCCGAGGCGCATGAAGCCTTTGGCTGCACGATTGCACTGCCTTTGAAACTCCGACCAGCTCCAACGAATTCCCAGCTCGGGATACACGACGGCCTCCCGTTCGCGAAAGCGCTCTGCGGTCTCGTCCAACAAATCGCCTACGGTCTTGTGAATCAATCGGGCCATATCCAAAACCTCCCCAAAATTCGGTCATTTTGGAGCGGAAGGAGGGGTGGAAAAGTCAGATTGCTCCGACTTCCTCCGTCTCCCCTTGACTCTGATTTAACAGCCGATTTCCCGAGCAATGATGTTGCGCTGGATTTCCGAAGTCCCCTCCCCGATTTCCGTCAGCTTGGCATCCCGGAAAAACCGCTCCACCTTGAAGTCGTGCATGTATCCCCAACCGCCGTGGATCTGCACCGCTTGGTCGCAGACGCGCATCGCCATCTCGGAGGCAAACAGCTTGCACATGGAGGCTTCCTTGGTAAAGCGCCGCCCCTGATCTTTCAGCCACGCCGCCTTGTACACCATGTTGCGCGCCACTTCGATATTCATCGCCATATCCGCCAGTTTATGCTGAATGGCCTGGAACTTGGACAGCGAGCGGCCGAACTGCATCCGCTCCTTCGCGTAACGGAGGGCGGCTTCATAGGCCCCCTGGGCGATGCCGACCGCCATGGCACCGATTCCGATCCTGCCACCGTCCAGGGTGACCAAAAATTGCTTAAACCCTTCGCCGACTTTCCCCAGCACATTTTCCCGGGGAACCCGCACGTTTTCCAATACCAGTTCCGTCGTATTGGAACTGTGGAGTCCCATCTTCACATAATTGGCGTTGACCGTAAACCCTTCCGCATCGGTGGGAACGATGAAAGCCGTGATTTCACGCTTGTCCCCTTGCCGCCCCGTCACCGCCGTCAGGGAGACGAAATCGGCGTAACTCGCATTGGTGATGAAACATTTGGTGCCGTTGATCACCCACTCGTCCCCGTCGCGTTCCGCCTTTGTCCGCGTTCCCCCCGCATCGGATCCCGCATTCGGCTCCGTCAAGCCGAAGGCGCCCAGCGTCTCTCCCCGGCAGAGGGGCAAGAGGTATTTTCGCTTCTGCTCTTCGGTTCCGAACAGATAGATGGGAGCGCAGCCCAGGGAGATATGGGCGGAATAGGTGATCCCCACCGAAGCGTCCACCCGGGACAGCTCCTCGACGGCGATGGCGAAGCTGATCGTGTCGGCACCGGCTCCGCCGTATTCCTCCGGAAAAGGCAGCCCCATCAGATTCAGCTCGGCCATCTTTTTTATCACTTCAAGGGGGAACGCCTTTTTCCGGTCCCGCTCATCGGCGCCGGGAGCCACTTCCCCCTCGGCAAAATCCCGCATCATTTTGCGGATCATTTTTTGCTCTTCTGTAAGATCAAAATGCATCCGGCCTCCACTCCCTCCAAAGGAACCCTCATGATTGCGCTTACACTCCCATTATAGGCGGAAAAAACCTCATTCATCAAGCAACTCGGATAAAGCGACCGGCCCCTCGCCGAGATCCGAACCTCTTTTATTTCAAATACAGCTTGTCTACATTTGTATTGACATAAATTTTCGTGTACACTGTCAAGTAAGAGGAAGATCACCCCAGTCAATCTTGCCCAGTTTTTCACAAAAAAGAAAAGCACCCACAAAGGGATGCTTTTCAAATCATTACTCACTCCAAAAAATCTTTGAGGCGCTTGCTGCGACTGGGGTGACGCAACTTGCGCAGAGCCTTGGCCTCGATCTGGCGAATCCGTTCCCGGGTGACGCCGAACACCTTGCCCACTTCCTCCAACGTGCGGGTGCGGCCATCGTCCAACCCGAAACGGAGGCGCAGGACGTTTTCCTCCCGGTCCGACAGGGTATCCAAGACTTCCTTCAGCTGTTCCTTCAACAGCTCGTAGGCGGCGGCATCCGCAGGCGCCTGAATGTCGTCGTCCGGGATGAAATCCCCGAGATGGGAATCGTCCTCTTCTCCGATGGGGGTCTCCAGGGAAACGGGCTCCTGGGCGATCTTCATGATCTCCCGCACCTTTTCGGGGCTGAGGTTCATCTCTTTGGCAATCTCTTCGGGCGTGGGTTCCCGCCCCAGCTCCTGCAACAGCTGCCGGGACACGCGGATCAGTTTGTTGATGGTTTCCACCATGTGGACGGGAATGCGAATGGTGCGGGCCTGATCGGCAATCGCCCGGGTAATCGCTTGACGAATCCACCATGTGGCATAGGTGCTGAACTTGTACCCCTTCCGGTAGTCGAATTTCTCCACCGCTTTGATCAGACCCATATTCCCTTCCTGGATCAGGTCCAAAAACAGCATACCCCGACCGACGTACCGCT
>JAJYSD010000109.1 GCA_021793745.1 Bacillota bacterium | reverse complement strand
AGCGCCCCTGGAAAGAGGGCGATTCAACCCCCGGGCTTCGGGGAAGGGCCTGCGTCCATGGTTTCCTCCGAGACCACTTCGATCCCGTGGCGGCGTAGCAAGGCGGCGGTCACACCGAGGCCGGGCTTCTTGCCGCCGCTGAAGGTCCCGTCGTAGATCATGCAACTGCCACAGGAAGGGCTGCGCTCTTTCAGAATCGCCTGTTTCGCCCCGACTGCCCGGGCGACGGCCAGGGTCTTTCGGGCACCGGCGAGGAACTGCTCGGTCACATCATTGCCCTGATTGTCGATCACCCGGGCCTTTCCGTCCAGGACATCCTCGCCGTCCCCCCCGACAATTTCCGCGGGATTGCGCGGCGTGGGAAGTCCCCCCGCCTGTTCGGGGCAGACGGGAATCGCCTTTCCCTCGCGTACCAACCGGCGAATCTCCGCCAAAGCGTTGTGCCGTTGATCGTACCGGCAATGGATGCCGGCGAAACAGGCGCTGACAATTTTCATGGAGCCTCCCCCCAACCGTTGTTTACCGTTAGAATACCACATTTTCGACGATCCATCGGTCGACCTGCTGGAAATCCGAAAGATCCCATGAAAAGCGAAATGGGCAGGGGACGAACGATGATAAACATGCTGTTCGCCGGACTGTTCACATTGATCGCGCTGCCGATACTGTTGATGATCGGAATGTGGCTGAACATGCGCCGCCGCTTCCCGCATCCGCCGCGGGAGGAACCGCCGCATCGGTTGACTCCGAGCCGGTGGCGGGATGATGAGGTCACCGTCGGTTGGGTCGGCCACTCCACGGTGCTGATCAATTTGTATGGCGTAAAAATCCTGACCGATCCCGTCCTGGGACCCCAAATCGGCGTCCAACTGGGGCCCTGGCAAATCGGACCGAAGAGACATGTCGACCCGGCCCTTGATCCTGAGGAACTGGACCGGGTCGACCTCATTCTGTTATCCCACGCGCATATGGATCATCTCGATCTGCCCACCCTGGGAAAATTGGCCCATCCGAAAACACAGGTGATCACCGCCCGGGGCACCTCCCGCCTGCTCAGGCAGCTTTCCTTTCGCGATGTGATGGAGCTGGGCGGCGAAGAAAGCGTAACCCTCCCCCATCTCGACGTCCGGGTGACAGCGGTTCCCGTCCGCCATTGGGGGAACCGGTTTCCCTGGAACACCGGCTACGGATACACCGGCTACCTGATTGAAAGATGCGGGGCCCGCCTGTTTTATCCCGGCGACACCGCCTATACGCCGGAATTGAAAAAGTTGCGGCGGCGGGGTCCGATCGATCTGGCCTTTATGCCGATCGGTGCCTATTCCCCGGATTCCTTCCAGCGCAACCACTGCACGCCGGAACAGGCTTGGAAAATGTTCCTCGACACCGGCGCCCGGTGGTTTATGCCCATCCACTATGACACCTTTGTCCTTTCCCAGGAGCCGGTGAAGGAGCCCCTGCAACGGCTTTTGGCGGCGGCGGGCGAGGAAGCCCACCGGATCGTCACCCGGAAGCAGGGGGATGTGTTCCGGTTCGGAAGAAGCGGAGAATCCCCTCGAGGGGCGTCGGGGGATGAATCCCCGACCTCGTCCGACAAAGCGAAGCCCGTTTCATCCATGGGATGAAGCGGGCTTTCTCCTTAGGATCCCTTTCCGACCGCTTCCTTTTTGTCCGAACCGAGGAGAAACAGGAAGCGCTCCAATGCCAGGGTTTTGTCGATTTTTCCCGACTTGATCGCCTGATCCGTCTCGATCGCCGCCAGGAGCAGCCTCCGCAATTGCTCCTCCGAGAACCCCTTTCCTTGTCTCCGGGCCAATTTGACCGGATAGGGATGAAGGCCCAGGAGAGAGGCGATCTCCCGTTCCGACTTCCCCTGGGCCGCCAGCACCTTCACCTGCAGCATGATGCGGAACTGACGGATCATCAGGGCCAAAATGCGGATCGGCTCCTCCCGCTGATTCAGCAGATCGTACAAAATGGCGAAGGCTTCCTCCAACTTGCGGCCGGCCACCCGGTCCACCAATTTGAAGACATCCTCCTCCAGTGTCCGCGGAACCATCCGCTCCACATCCCCGGTGGAAACGCCTCCTCCGGCTCCGGCGTAGGTGGCCAGCTTGGCGCATTCGTGATGAAGGCGGCGCAAATCGTTTCCGGCCAGCTGGATCAGCCGGTGGACCGCTTCCGGATGGGGCTTCACCCCATGGCGGCGAAAGCGGTCCAGCACCCAACTTTCCAGCTCCTTCCCTTCCAGGGGATCGCAGCGAACCATCCGGACCGACTTCTGCAGGGTCTTGACGGCTTTTTTCCGGGTATCCAGCTTCTCCTCGGGCACCAGCAACACGAGGACCGTCGTCGGAAGGGGTTCCTTGACATATTGGAGGAGAGCCTCGGGCCGGTGCTCCACCTTTTGCCGAACCTTGGCCGTCGATAAAAACCGGGCGTTCCGGCCGATCACGATCCGTCGTTCACCGAAAAAGGGCGTCGATTCCGCCTCCTGGACCAACTGCTGCACCGGGACTTCGTCCAAATCTACGACGACCTCGTTAAAGGATGGATCTCCCCCGTCCAGGACCTGCTCCCGCAGCGCATCACAGATCTCTTCCATCAGGAAGGTTTCCTGACCGTATAGCAGATAAACCGGCGCCAACGTCCCCTGGGCGATTTCCCGCAGCAGGGCCTTGATCATCTGCCCTCACCTCGGCTGGGGTCGATCTTCTGTTCCCGCTTCGTTTCCACGTCGATGATCCGAACCTCGGGCTTTCCTTCCCCTTCCGGATGGTCAATTTCCACCTGAAGGGAGGACGGAGAAAGCCACTGCATCGAGGCGACATTTCCCTTTTCCAACGGCTCGGACTGGAACTGCTTCTTTCCGTCCGCCGTCTTGATCACCACGTGATCGCTTTCCACCTCCGCCCGGTAACGGCCATCCGGCGACAGCACGGGGGTTGCGGGGGAATCCACCTCCGGGGCGCTCATCGTCATGTTCTCAGCCGGAGAAGCGGCGTCTTCCGCCGTTTCGGAGTTCATCATGAGGGAAGGGGTGTCGGCGGGAGCCGGCGCATCGGATCGGAACCAGCCCGCCCACAGCCCGGCGGAACCGATCAGCAGGATGGCGGCGGCCGCTCCGCCGCCGATCCACCACCGGAACCGGCGCCGCTGGCTCTCCGTTCTCGGACGAACCCTTTCCCCTGCTCGGAGCTGTCCCGATTCGATCAAACGGTCGACCACGGAATGGGGCGGTGTTACCCGAGGCAACCGGGACAATCCCTCGGACAGGCGCCGAAAACGGTCCGCTTCGGCGGCACACTGGATGCAGGTTGACAGGTGGCGCCGGAGCAACACCTCTTCCTCGGGAGCCAGGTCTCCGTCCAGCTCCCTCTGGATCCACTCCAACGCTTCTTCGCATCTCACGGAACCACACCGCCTTCCTGGTACTCGGACAACCACTCCTGCAGTTTCTTCCGCGCCCGAAACAGATGGGATTTCACCGTGTTCAGCGGGAGCTCCATCGCCTCGGCGATTTCCTCGTAACTGAAATCATGCATATACCGCAACACGATCGCCGTCCGTTGGGGCGGCGGCAGCCTCCGGATCGCTTCCCGCAGATCCATCACCACCCCGGCCCGTTCCACGGCGGGACCCGCTTTGGGGTCCGCCGGATGGATCTCTTCCGGATACGGAACTTCCCGCTTCTTCCGGCGAAAGTGGTCGATGCAGATATTGGTGACAATCCGCTGCGCCCAGGTTTCAAAGCGGGATTGCCCCTTATAGGAGGAAATCCGGTTGTAGATGCGCAACAGCGCCTCCTGGGTCGCGTCGAGGGCATCGTGCTCGTTTCCCATCAGGTAGTAGGCCGTGCGGTACACCGCCGTCTCCACCTCCCGCAGCAGCCGGATGCACGCTTCCCGGTCACCGGCCTGCGCCTTCTGCACCCACTCCGCTTCGACCACTCCAATCCCTCCTGCCCAAAAGACGTAATCCGCCGGTCCGAAGTTGCACCACACACCCCATTGACAGTGATTTCATTGTACCACAAGACAGGGGAAACCGGACCAAAAACCGGAGATCCCCCATCGAAGTTTCCGTATAATTGACGAAATTGCCTTTCAAAGGTATACTTTACTGCATCTTGTCAAAAATCGGGAGGGATCCTGTGAAAGCCACGCGAAAAAATCCCGATGCTGTGGCACCACCCATCGGGACATACACCCATCTCACCGTGGTTCCCCGGGGCGCCGATCTGCTCGTGCTCTCCGGGCAGGTGGGAACAGACGCCGAGGGGAAGATGCCGGAGGATGTCGAAGCCCAATTCGAAAACGCCTTGAGCAATGTATTGCGCATCCTCCACAGCGAAGGCGTGGGCGCCGATCAGATCATCAAAATCAATATCTGGCTGACGGAATCCATCGAATGGAGCCGCTTCAAGGAGATTTGGAGCCGGTTCCACGGGGGAACCCCTCCGGCGATGACCCTGGGCTTCGTCTCCTCCCTGGCCCTTCCCTCCCTCAAGGTGGAAGTGGAAGCGTGGGCGGCAAGGTGGGAATCTGCCGAGGAGAAAAGATGAGGACTGATCAAGGAGCGATGTCCGTGTCCTATGAGCGCGTACTCATCCGTTTCCGGAAGATGAACGATTTTGTGCAGTCCTGGCAAGGGATCCCGGAAAAACGGTGGCTGATGCCGATCGCCGAAGGCAAGGGGGCTCCGGGGGAAATCATCGCCCATCTGATCGGGTGGGACCGATTCCTGCCGACGAACGGCTGGATCAGCTCCGGCCCGGCGAGACGGTTCCTCCCGTCTCGGTAAAGGGGGACGAATGCAACGCCCGGGCGGCCCGTTGGGCCCGGGAAGAGGCTTCCCGGGAAGAGGTGCTGGCCGCGTTTCAGCACACCCGCACCCGTTTGCTCAAGCGGCTGGAATCGGTTCCCATCGCAGACCGGGATCCTCCCTTCACCATCCGAAACCGCTCCCTGACACTGACCGATTATTTAAAGGGGTTGGCCGACCACGAGGAACATCATCGAAAACAAAATGATGCTTTTCTCCGCACCTGCGACGGTTCGTGGAACGGCCCTGCAACCGAATAGCGCGGGAGTTTCCGTTGGCCAATTCACACACAAGAAGATATGAGGTTCCCCGGGTCCATCGAACATCTCCCGCGGGCCTTCCTTTCATCCCTTCCAAAACGTCACCAGTTCACTCCTTCTCCTCCCGCTGGGACCATATTTTCTTCACCTGCTCCCTTCTCATGGTTTCTTTGATGTTTTCCAACTGAATTTGAATGCGCTCCAGGGACTCTCTGATCCCTTTCAGGTGGGCGGCGATCTGCGCCAGGGAATAGGCGATGGAAATGAACACAACCGTGTAGATCAGTCCGATCATGAACGACACAGCATCCCCTCCTCAGCCGCTGTCCTCGCCTGCATCTAGCATCGTTTCCACCCGCATCCTGCCCGAAGGGGCGATGCGCACCGTGACCGCCCCGTGGCGGTCCGTCCGCCAGATGGCGGCATTCTGTTCCTCCAGCCGCCGGATCACCTCCGGCGCCGGGTGGCCAAAACGGTTTTTCTCCCCTACGGAGATCACTGCATGGACGGGATCCACCTCCTTCAGCCAGGCGGGATGGGTGGAAGTCCGGCTGCCGTGATGGGCCACCTTT
>JAJYSD010000108.1 GCA_021793745.1 Bacillota bacterium | reverse complement strand
CACCCGTGCTGCGACCGTCCAGGAGGATGGGGCCTCCCGGGAGACTGCCACCGCCCTGCTCCATCGTTGGACCGGCCAACCTCCGACGCCCTTTGTGAAGGTGCGATAACAGTCAAAACCCCATCGGCCCCTTACGGCTGATGGGGTTTTGCATGATTTAGATGTATTGCTTCACATCGTACTGGCGCAACACGTTTTCCATTTTCATCGCCAGTCCGAGGTTCCCTTTCACCTTCAACTTGCCGGCCATGAAGGCGGCGGCGCCGTTCAAGTTCCCCAGGAGCAGATCCCGGAAATCGTCCAGGGACATCTGCAGCGTGCAGTCGGCGTTGTCGGCTTCTCCCTTCTCCACTTTGGCCTTGCCGTTGGACAAGTGGAGTTGATAGGTTCCTCCGCCCTCCCCGGTGATTTCATATTGATACGTCGCTTCAATGCCTTCGATGGGTCCCGGTTCCTTATTCAGCACCTCTTCCACTTTTTGAAACACTTCATCCAGGGTGTAGTCTTTCAAATCCTTACTCATGCCCTTTCCCCTTTCTGGTTTTCTCATGCAAGGTTCGTTATAACCGTACAACAATCCAAAGGGTTCGATCAAGTCCGAAGATGCCGCAAATAATCACAACCCTGCGGCGATCACCTTTTTTTGAATCTGCGTCGTCCCTTCATAGATGGACAAAATCTTGGCATCCCGCATCCACTTTTCCACCGGATAATCCCGCATGTATCCATAGCCGCCGAGGATCTGAACGGCGTTGGTCGTCACTTCCATCGCCACTTCCGCAGCAAACGCCTTGGCCATGCTGCCCTCCACGGCGCAGGATTCTCCCCGGTCGGCCAGCTCCGCTGCTCGCCAGGTCAGCAAACGGGCGGCGTCGATCTTGGTCTTCATGTCGGCCAACATGAAGGAAATCGCCTGATTTTTGAAGATCGGACGGCCGAATTGGACCCGCTGTTTTGCATATTCCAGCGCATATTCATACGCTGCGCGGGCGACACCGACCGCCCCCGCCGCCACTGCCGGACGGGAGTATTCCAACATCTTCATGGCGCCGAAAAAGGCCATGTTCTCTTCGCCGAGCAAATTCTCATGGGGCACCCGCACATCTTCAAAGATCACATCGCCGGTATAGGAGGCGCGGATTCCCATCTTGCGCTCCTTTTTGCCTCCGGACAACCCCGGCGTATCTCCCGGGACGATAAAGGCGGATACGCCGTAGTAGCCGGCATCGGGATCGGTCTTGGCGAAGACCACGTACAGGTCGGCGATGCCCCCGTTGGTGATGAAACATTTCCGCCCATTAATCACCCATTCATCGCCGTCCCGAACTGCCCGGGTTTGAATCGCCTTCACATCGGATCCGGCTCCCGGCTCCGTCAAGGCCATCGCCCCGAGGCGCGGATTTTCCGGATCGCACAGGTAGGGGATCCACTTTTTCTTTTGCTCTTCATTTCCCATGTAATACAGGGGAAGCCCCGCCAAACCGGCCGCCGAAAGGGAGGTGGCAATTCCGGCACAACCCCAGTAAAGCTCCTCCAGGATCAAGCAGGCCGCCATGACACTCGTCAACCCGCCCCCGCCGTACTCCTCCGGGGCCATGTAATTGGTCAATCCCACCTTTGCCGCCTTCTTGAGCACCTCATACGGAAACTCTTCCTTCTCATCGTACTCCGCGGCAACGGGCCGGATTTCCTTCTCCGCAAACCCTCTGGCCCACTTTCTCAACTCTTCCTGTTCTTCTGACAGTTGAAAACTCAGTCCACCCATCGCCTTCGTTTTCAACGCCGCTCACCTCCGACGAAGATACTGATACGTACTGGTATCCTCTCTGGCAAAAGAAAAAGCTGACCCACCACATTGGAGTTTGCCCGTTCCGGTCAGTACCGGAAGGTACTCGTTATTATTGTAGAATGTCCATGGGCCCTCCGTCAAGGGGCCAGATCGTCCGCGCTAAAATGAAAAGTCACCGCCACCGATACGTGGTGGCGGTGTGCAACTTATTTCGTCCACTGCTCCACCTTATCCGGGTGATTCTTGACCCATTCGGCCGCCGCCTCTTCCGGCGATTTTCCTTCCTCGATCAGGAGCATGACTTCTTCCATATCCTGGGACGTCCAATAAAAGCGGTCCATGATCTGATAGGCCTTCGGGTTATCTTCCTCAAGCCCTTTCCGCACGAGGGTGTGGATATTTTCCGCCTCTCCGTAGGTTTTCTTCGGATCCTCCAGGAATTTCAGCTCCATCTTGGCAAATTTCCAATGGGGCTTCCATCCGGTTACCGCAACCGGCTTTTTCGCCCGGTACGCCTTTTCGAGGGAGGCGGTCATCGCCGCGCTCGAGCTGGTGACCAGCTCCATATCCAAATCATAATCTTCGATGGCTTTTTCCGTCAATTGGACAACCCCGGCACCCGCTTCAATGCCGATAATCTGGTTATCAAAATCCTCGGCCTGATTTTTGAGGTCCTCGATGGAGTCGGCCTTCACATATTCCGGAACCACCAATCCCACCTTGGTGCCTTCCAGGTTGGGTCCCAAATCCACCACCTGGTCTTTGTACTCGGCCATATAATCCTTGTGGGTGGCGGGCAGCCAGGCCGCTGTCGTCCCGTCCGCATCTCCGCTGGCGACGGCGGCGAACATCGGGCCGGCATCCACTTCTTTCAATTCCACTTGAAAGCCTTCATCCTCCAGCACATGTTTCAGCACATAGGTGCTGGCCACTTCCGACTCCCAGTTGACGTAGGTCAGGGTAACCGTCTGTTTCTCGGTTCCCTTTTGCTGCGCGAAAGCAGCGACCACCATCGCCAGAATGATCAGGATGGCCAATATTCCCTTCCAATGTCTTTTTAATCCTTTCTTTGGAATCGACTCCCGCTTCTTGTCCCGGGCGAGGCTTTGGGTGATCCGGTCCAACACAATGGCGATGATAACGATGGACAGACCGCCTTCAAAGCCCTTTCCAACCTCCAGCCGGGTGATCGCCTGCAGGACGACGGTACCCAAGCCGCCGGCTCCGATCATCGAAGCGATCACCACCATGGACAAGGAGAGCATGATCGTCTGGTTGATTCCCGCCATGATGGTCGACTTGGCCAGGGGCAATTGCACCTTGAAGAGCTTTTGCGCAGACGTCGAACCAAAGGCATCCGCCGCCTCGATCAAATCACTGGCGACCTGACGGATCCCCAGATTGGTCAGGCGAATGGTCGGCGGCATCGCAAAGATCACCGAGGCGATCACCCCGGGCACCGCTCCCAGGGCAAAGAAGAACACCGCAGGGATGAGATAGACGAAGGCGGGCATCGTCTGCATAAAGTCCAGCACCGGAGTGATGATGTTCTGGGCTTTCCGGCTTCGGGCCGCCAAAATGCCCAAGGGCACTCCGATGATCACGGAAATGGTGGTTGCGGTCAGCACCAGGGAGATCGTCTCCGCCGCCTCGTTCCAATATCCCAGGTTGTATATCAGAAGCAAGCCGAACAAAGTAAACAGCGACACCGACAACCGGCTCACCAACAGCGCCAGGGCGGCGATGAGGACGGCCGTCAACACCGGGGGCAATGCGGTCAGCAGCGATTGAAAGAAGGCCACCAGGGGCTGAATCCCCGAGGAAATCAGATCGAAGAGGGCGGAAAAGTGCTCCTGCAGCCATCGAACCGCTGCGTCGATCCACCGGTCCAGGGGAATCTTAGGAAGATTATTCATCCGAATTCACCCCGTTTCCGGCCAGGGCGGCAAAAATGGCCCCTTGCACCACCACACCGCGCAATTTCCTCTGATCGTCGACGACAGCCGCAGGATGGGAAAACTGTTTTTCAGCCATTTTGGGCAAGAGCTCGCTCACGGGTGTATCCTTATGTACCGTGATGACCTCTTTGATCATTAGATCCTCCATGCTTTTTCCCGGCTGTTTCCCATCCAGCAAACTCCGGGCCGCCTCGGCGGTTAAGAAACCCATCAACTTCCGGCTTCGATCCACCACCATCAATCCGGAAAGGCCCCTTTCCCTCATCCGCTTCAGCGCAACCCGAGGCCCTTCTTTCCCCAGAACCAATTCCTCCGGGCGTTTCATGATGGAGCCCGCCGTCAACACTTTGGTCAGGTTGACATCCTCCACGAACTTTTCCACATAGTCGTTGGCCGGGTTGGTCAAAATTTCCTCCGGCGTCCCGATCTGAACGATCACCCCATCTTTCATCAGGGCAATGCGGTCTCCGATCCGCAAGGCTTCATCCAAATCGTGGGTGATGAAAACGATCGTCTTGTTCATCGAGGACTGCAGCTCCATCATTTCGTCCTGCATTTCCTTGCGAATCAGGGGATCGAGGGCGCTGAAGGCCTCATCCATCAACAAGATATCGGGATCGTTGGCCAATGCCCGGGCCAATCCCACCCGCTGCTGCATTCCTCCGGAAAGCTGATCCGGAGATTGGTCGGCATAATCCTTCAAACCTACCAGGTCCAAGGACTTGAGGGCCTTTTCCTGACGATCCTTCCTGGGAATTCCCTGCACTTCCAAGCCGTATTCCACATTTTCGCGCACGCTTTTGTGGGGGAACAGCGCAAACCGCTGAAACACCATCCCCATCTTGGTCCTGCGCATTTGCCGCAGCTCATGGGGGTTCATCTTGGTCACATCGTCCCCGTCCACGAGCACGGTACCCTCCGTCGGTTCAATCAGCCGGTTCAACAGCCGAACCAGAGTGGATTTGCCGCTCCCGGACAGTCCCATAATTACGAAAACCTCGCCGGCCTCCACGGAAAAGGAAGCCCGGTTGACACCGACGGTCATTCCCGTCTCCCTTAAGATTTCCTCTTTGCTCTTTCCCTGCCTTACCAAAGCCAATCCCTTGGAGGGATTGCGCCCGAAGATCTTGGTAAGATTTCTGACCTCGATTTTCGCCAAAAAACGACCTCCTCCCTGAGCTCAGTATTTGCCGCACGATGCACCCGCATTATTACTTGAATATTTCGATAATATAGCACCGGATTTACGGATCCATCATGTGGATCGGGGCCCGCGTCTGCTCCAGCAAGCTGCAACGGGATATGGGACCCTTTGTTCGGCTTACAGTACCATTCTATGAAATAAAAAGAACTTGGGTCAAAACGGATGATGTGGAGGATCAAGGATCATGATCTCAATGAACAGCCAAAGGGAAGATGAGAAGCCGTCTCTTCGAAAATCCTCCGATTTCGTATATATTCCGTAGGATAACGGCCGGAGTGCAAACAAATGTACGGAATCCAATCCCTTATTCTTCCGTTCAAAGCGGGATTTTTTCGGGTCTGTCCCGGATGAATCGCAGCACCTCTAGCTGGTTGATCCGGCGGATATCCGATCAGCTCCCGCACATCGATGGAATCGTCTGTATGCCGCTGAACCAGACTCCATAGCGTGTCACCGGGCTTCACCCGGACTTCCACCGTCGAATCGGGGTCATCGCCGGCCCTGCCGGTCCATGCCAGCTAAACCCGTCCCTATACAGAGGATTCCGATGAATAGGGACGCCCCGCGATCCATGCCATCGCTTCCGTTTTGCCTCAATTATCTATCAAACATGGGTTTCGTCAAGGGTTTTCCGAACTCATGTTTGTGTTTTTTTCGAGTTTCATGTATACTGAAAAGTAGGATGACGATGCGGGGATGAATTTTTTCGGAGCTCGATTCAATTTTGCCGTCGAGGCGGTGATTACCCGTGACCGAGAAAGGAGATGAGCACATGTCCAAAAGATCGGAA
>JAJYSD010000107.1 GCA_021793745.1 Bacillota bacterium | reverse complement strand
AATTTCCCTATACCATTCGCCTCGTTTCGGAAGTGTTGGAGTCGAACGGTTCCACATCCCAGGCCAGCATCTGCGCGTCCACCCTTGCTTTGATGGATGCCGGAGTCCCCATCAAGGCTCCCGTCGCCGGAATCGCCATGGGCCTGGTCAAGGAAGGGGACCGGGTGGTGGTATTGACCGACATTCAGGGGATGGAGGACCATCTGGGCGATATGGACTTTAAGGTGGCGGGAACCCGGAAGGGCGTCACCGCGCTGCAGATGGACATCAAGATCGAGGGCATCGATAAGCGCATCCTGGGTCAGGCCTTGCAGCAAGCCAAGGAAGCCCGGATGGTGATTCTGGATCACATGGCGAAAACACTGCCCAGACCGCGGAAGGAGCTGTCGCCGTACGCGCCCAAGATTCTCACCCTGCGCATCGATCCCGAAAAAATCCGCGATGTGATCGGCCCCAGCGGTCGCGTGATCAACCGGATCATCGATGAGACCGGCGTGAAGATTGATATCGAGCAGGACGGCCGCATCTACATTGCCTCAACGGATCCCAAACAAAACGAGGCGGCGAAGAAGATCATCGAAGATCTCGTGCGCGAGGTGGTCGTGGGTGAAACCTATGTGGGAACCGTGAAGCGAGTGGAAAAATACGGTGCCTTTGTCGAGGTGCTGCCCGGCAAGGAAGGATTGGTGCACATTTCCCAGCTGGATGCCACCCGCGTCAACAAGGTTTCCGACGTGGTCAAGGTGGGGGATACCATCATGGTGAAGGTGACGGAAATCGACGATCAGGGGCGGATCAACTTGTCGCGCAAGGCCGTTTTGAAGGAACGGTCTTCGGTGAAATAAGGGGCGGGCACAAGCCCGTACCATCTTCCTTTGCACAAAAAGAGCAGAGCAATCTGGCTCTTTTTTGTGTTTATGTCGGCGCCTCCGGCTCATATGGACTTATTCCGCTGCATAACGTTTAGTGGACAACGAGTTGGAGGTGCTTATAGCCGTGCGGCGCGGTGCCCGAATCCGGATGCTCGGTTGGCTGTTGGTGGTGTTCCCTCTCCTCTTGGCCGTCATTCAGTCCCCGGCAGTGACCGCCTATATCGCCACTGTAAAGGAGGGGGCTTTGCCGGTTTATGCCAGGGGGGATCTTCGTTCCAAAATCGAAGCGGAAGCGAAACGCCTTCACGAGCCCCCCGTCGATGCGAGAATCGACAGGGTTTGGAAGGCGATCCCCGGATATGACGGTTTGGCGGTGGATGTGGAGGAAACCTACCGCCTGGCCAAAAAGCAAAAGTCCGGCTCGCCCATCCCCTGGGTCTACAAGGTGGTGCCCGCCCGGGTATCCCTGGACGACCTTCCGCCCCAACCCATTTACCGGGGAAATGAGCGAAAGCCCATGGTCGCCCTGATGGTGAACGTATCCTGGGGGACGGAGCATCTGCCGGGTATGCTTCAGGTGTTGCGTTCGGAAAGGGTGCCCGCTACCTTCTTCCTGGATGGTTCCTGGTTGAAAAAACATCCGGAGGAGGCACGTGCCCTCTTGAAGGAAGGGCACGAAATCGGCAATCACGGCTATTCGCATCCGCAAATGAGCAAGCTTTCCTCGGCCCGGATCCGGGAGGAGATTTCTCGAACCGAGCAGGTGATCGAGAACACCCTCGGGCTTCGGTCCAAATGGTTTGCTCCGCCCGCCGGCGACTTTAACCAGACGGTGGTGGAGGAGGCGAGCCGGCTGGGAATGAAGACGGTCCTGTGGACGGTGGATACGGTGGATTGGCGAAAAAGTTCCACCCCGCAGCTCATGGTGGAACGGGTCAGGCGGGGAGTAACCGGTGGTTCCCTCATCCTGATGCATCCGACGGACCGCACGGTGAAAGCCCTTCCGGAGATCATTCGGGTGATTCAGGAAAAGGGGCTGCGGCTGGGAACCGTCAGCGAGGTTTTGTCCCCCCAGCGCTTGGAGCCGGTTGAGCCGATGGTGTCGTTCTGATATAGTGAGATTGTTGCTTCCATTGTTACGATTTTTTCGCGCGAATTTGCGCTATTGGAAATGTAAGGAGGATCCCTGTGATCGTCAGGCACACTTTGCCCAACGGCGTGCGTATCGTCGCTGAATCGATACCCTATGTCCGCTCCATCGCTTTCGGCTTTTGGATCGGCACGGGTTCCCGCAATGAAACGGATGAAGTCAACGGGATATCGCATTTTCTCGAGCACATGATGTTCAAAGGGACGAAGAAGCGGACCGCCCGGCAGCTGGCCGAGGCCTTCGACGAGATCGGCGGTCAGGTGAATGCCTTTACGTCGAAGGAACTGACCTGTTTCTATGCGAAGGTGTTGGATCAGCACTTTTCAGCCGCTTTGGAGATCCTGGCGGACATGTTTTTCGGGTCGACGCTCCCCGATGAGGAAATTGATAAGGAACAAAAGGTCGTCATCGAGGAGATCCGCATGGTGGAGGATACCCCGGACGATCTCGTCCATGATCTCCTCTCCAAGGCGGTGATGGGGGACCACCCCCTGGGCTTTCCCATCCTCGGCAGCGTCGAAAATGTTCAGAAGTTTGATCGGTCCCGCCTGGAAAATTATCGTCGTCAGTATTATCGTCCCGATCAAACCGTGATCGCCTTGGCCGGGCATTTGCCGGACGATTTCCTCGACCAAATCCAAAAGTACTTTTCCGGTTTTTCAAGCGGCGATGACACCCCTGTGTGCCGAAGACCGGTTTACCATGCGGATGTGATTGTCCGCAAGAAGCCGACGGAGCAGACGCATCTCTGCTTGGGACTTCCCGGTCTGGCGATTCAGGACCCGCGGATTTATGCACTGATTTTGCTGAACAACATGTTGGGGGGGAACATGAGTTCTCGCCTGTTTCAACGGGTGCGGGAAGAGCGGGGGTTGGCCTATTCGGTCTATTCCTATCATATTGCCTACCGGGATTGCGGCCTGTTTGCCATCTATGCGGGAACGGGTCCCGGACAGGAAAACGAGTTGATATGCCTGATCTTTGATATTTTGGAGGAAATCCGGGAGTCGGGTGTGGGAGCTTCCGAATTGAACAAGGCAAAGGAACAGTTGAAGAGCGGGTACATGCTCAGCCTGGAAAGCACCAGCAACCGGATGAGCCGGCTGGGGAGGAACGAGCTGTTGTTGGAGAAGCACATGACTCTGGATGAAATGATCGAGCGCATTGAACAGGTGACCCCTGAAGATATTCGCGATTTGGTTCAGACGCTCTTTACCCAACCGGTTTCCCTGGCGATGATCTCTCCCACCGGCGAGATCCCCTCCACATACAGGAGGGATGCCCTTGTTTGAGATTCCTATCCGGCGGTTGCCGGGAAACGAGGATCTTCCCCTTCCCCGGAAGATGTCCCGCGGCGCCAGCGGATTCGACCTCTTTGCCGCCATCGATCAGCCGCTAACCCTGTCGCCCGGTCAGCGGCAGCTGATCCCCACGGGGATTGCCCTGGAAATGCCCGATGGCGTGGAAGCCCAGGTTCGTTCCCGGAGCGGATTGGCCCTGAAACACGGGATCGCCGTGTTGAACAGTCCGGGAACCATCGATGCCGATTACCGGGGGGAAGTGGGCGTGATTCTGATCAACCTGGGGAGTGAACCGTTTGTCGTGCACAGGGGTGATCGGATTGCCCAGTTGGTATTTGGGCGTATCCTCGACGTCCGGTTGATGGAAACGGATCAGCTCAGCACCACGGAACGGGGCGGAGGGGGGTTCGGTCATACCGGCACATAGCGTAACACGGCCAATAGGGGCGGATGGCGGGGTGGATTTCAGTGAAAACGATCGAGCAGGACATGGAAAGGATGCGGGAGAAGCTGTACAGGACGATCAGCCAAAACGGTTTCCGCCTTTCCGCGGATGAAGTGCTGTCGGTCAGCAGACAGCTCGATGAACTGATTCTCGAGTTTTATAAGAAGAAGGAGATAGGTGCGACGGAGCGGTCCTATCCCGGATAATGCCGGGAGTGACCGCTTTTTTGTATTTTCATCCCGGGAGAAATAATCGGTCCTCTTCTTCAATAACGTATAGCATAGGAGCTTGTGGCGGAGAAGGGGGATGGGGATGCGCTGGAGTGAATTGGCCGAAAAGGAATTGATCGATTTGGTCAACGGCGAACGGTTGGGATTAATGGGTCAAGCGGACCTGGTGGTCGATCCAGGGACCGGAAAGGTGAAATCTTTGGTTTTGTCGTCGGGGAGTTCGCTTTTTCGGAAAAAGAGGGAGGAAATCACCCTGGAGTGGGGGAGCATCCGCAAAGTCGGCCCCGAGATGGTGATCGTGGCCCTTGGCAAGGCCGGCACCTCCAGCTGGTAAAGGATGTCTACTTTTCCGAGTCCGCACCGCGGACTCTTTTTTTATGGAACCGGTTTTTTGGGGAGGTAACCGTTGGTTTGCTCCTTTCATAAGATGGAATCAGAAAGCGAGAAACTTCTTCAGCCGGTGGGGAGGAAGTCGGATGGAGCTGCAGGGAAAGGGGTACAGGAAGGATGCTGGCTGGTAAACATGTGGTTTTTCTCGGAGGGGATGCCCGGCAACTGGAAATCATCAAAGAATGCATCAACAAACGGGCCAATGTCAGTCTCGTGGGCTTTGACAATTTGCAGAACCCGTTCATTGAGGCGACAAACCGGGACTTGACCTCCGATCTGATGAAAACGGTGGACGTATTGATTTTACCCATTGTCGGTACGGATGATCGCGGTTATGTGGACAGTATCTTTACGAAGAAAATGCTCTATCTCACCGAAGAGCATATCGAAGCCCTTCCGGAACAGGCCGTGATCTACGCCGGAATGGCCAAACCCTATCTGCGCTATCTCTGCGAGAAACATCATAAACGGCTGGTGGAACTTTTGGAACGGAATGATGTGGCCATCTACAATTCGATTCCTACGGTGGAAGGCGCTTTGATGATGGCCATCCAAAACACGGACATCACCATCCACGGTTCCACCTGCATCGTGCTGGGATTGGGGAGAGTGGGCATGACCTTGGCCCGCACGCTCCACGGATTGGGCGCTAAGGTCCGCGTAGGGGTCCGGCAAAGTGACCTTTTTGCCCGGGCGTACGAGATGGGGGTCACGCCCTTTTCCATCGAGGAGCTTGCCGATCAGGTGGAGGATGTCGACCTGCTGTTTAATACGGTGCCGGCCCTCGTGGTCACATCGCGCGTAATCACCCAAATGCCCCATCAGGCGGTGATCATCGATTTGGCGTCCAAACCCGGGGGTGTGGACTTTGATTACGCGGAAAAACGGGGAATCAAAGCGCTCCTTGCTCCCAGCCTTCCGGGACTTGTCGCCCCGAAAACGGCCGGCCGCATTCTCGCGATGACCATTGTTCAGGATCTGTCCCAAAATGATGGGAAGGAGGGAAAGAGGACAGGATGAATCTGCAGGGAAAGACGATCGGATTTGCTCTGACGGGATCCCATTGTACCCACGATGAAGTGTTGCCCCAGATGGAGCGTCTCGTTCAGTCCGGTGCCCGGGTGATTCCCATCGTATCTCATACGGTGGCTACCGTCGACAGCCGCTTCGGGAAAGCCGAGGAGTGGCTGGCCAAGATCCGAAAGATCACTCCCGAACCGATGATCACAACCGTTCCGGAAGCGGAACCGATCGGGCCGAAAAAGCTGTTGGATTGCCTGGTGATCGCCCCCTGCACCGGAAACACCCTGGCCCGGTTGGCCAATGCCTTGACCGACGGTCCCGTCCTCATGGCCGCCATCGGAA
>JAJYSD010000106.1 GCA_021793745.1 Bacillota bacterium | reverse complement strand
AAAGCGCTGGAAGCGACGGCTGCCAATCGGGAATCGGCGCCGGAGGAGGCGGCCGCTCCGCGTCCGGGTCGGACGCCTCCTCCATCCAGAGGGAGGTCCGCCGGGCCCGGGGAGCTGCTGCGGGAGATCGATCCGCAAAAAACGGAAGCGGTTCGACGGCAATGGCCGGAGGTGCTGGGCCGCGTCAAAGAACAGAAGATTACCGTGCATGCCTGGCTGATCGACGGTGAGCCGGTGGCTGCCACGAAGGATGCGGTGATCGTCGCCTTTAAAAACTCGATCCACCGGGAGACGACGGAGAAGGATTCCCACAGGTCCCTGATCGAAAAGGTGATGGCGGAGGTTCTGGGCTCCCCCCATCGGTTGGTCACGATGATGCGGGACGAATGGCAGGCCGCCGATCGTTCCGGGGACGGGGAGGAATCCGAGCCTTCCCCTTCGAAAAAAGGAAGCGTGGGAGGGGAAGAGATTGTCCGGCAGGCGGTGGAGATTTTCGGGGAGGATTTGGTTGAAGTGACGGATTAGGGCGGCTTGGGGTGTGTGATGGGAGGCGCCGTCGATAACCGGTTAAAAACCTGCGGGAGGGAACCGAAACGTGCGAAACATGAATCAGATGATGAAACAGATGAAAAAAATGCAGGCCCAGATGGCCAAGGCCCAGGAGGAGCTGGCCCAAAAGGAAGTGGAGGGCACGGCGGGAGGCGGTGTGGTCAAGGTTCGGATGAACGGACACAAGCAGGTGCAGGCGGTGGAGATCGCCCCCGAAGTGGTCGATCCGGAGGATGTGGAGATGTTGCAGGATCTGATCACCGCTGCCATCAACGAGGCGATGAAACAGGTCGATGAGATGGTGGCCAAAGACCTGGGTAAACTGACGGGCGGTCTCAATTTGCCGGGGCTGTTTTAATGCGAGAACGGGATTTTGAAGCGGGAGTGGCCTGAAAGTGCATGTACCGGAACCGATTGCGAAGCTGATCGAAGCATTTATGCGGCTGCCGGGTATTGGACCGAAGACGGCCCAACGCCTGGCTTTTTTCATATTGGGGATGGACGAGGAGGACGTGATGGACCTGGCGAAGGCGCTGGTCCGGGCGAAGCGGGATCTGCACACCTGCGCCGTCTGCAGCAACATTACGGATCTGGAAACCTGCTCCATCTGCAGCGATAAGAATCGGGATCGGTCGGTCATCTGTGTGGTCCAGGATCCTCGGGATGTCATTGCGATGGAGCGGACCCGGGAGTACAACGGACTGTACCATGTGCTCCACGGAGCCATTTCGCCGATGGAGGGGATCGGGCCGGAGGATCTTCGCATCCCCGAACTGTTGAAACGGCTGGAAAAGGATGAAGTCCAGGAGTTGATCCTGGCCACCAACCCCAACATTGAAGGGGAAGCGACGGCGATGTACCTGTCGAAGCTGGTCAAGCCCTTCGGCCTGCGCGTCACCCGGATCGCCCACGGGTTGCCTGTGGGAGGCGATCTGGAATACGCCGACGAAGTGACGCTGACCAAAGCCCTGGAGGGACGCCGGGAATTGTGAAGAATGATCCGGCCAACCGTCATGTCCCTCGCTTTCCGATACTAAAATAGGAGTGTGCTCCCTCGGGATGATCCGGAGCCGAAGCAACCCCGACCACGATCTTTTTCGGAGGAGTGTTTTCATTGTCCGATTTCCCGGCGCTCGGCCCCGCCCATCGGCTGGAACCCCCGAACTCCTTTTCCGAACGGATTCGCATGGCGTCCGCCTGGACACTCTGTATCGCCTTCTTTTTTCTTATTCCCCTCGAGTGGGCATCCCTTGAGTGGGAATGGACGGAAAACGGACTGTGGCGGATTTCGGCGGGGGGCGAAGATAGCCTTCTTCTGACGGGCGTCACCCTTTTGTGGGCGCTGTTGAATCTGGTGGCTGTTCTCGTGTTTTTGATCGCCGGTGTCCGGACGAACTTCGCCGATGAGCGAAGGGGGTGGCGTGCCCTTTCGGTCCGGGATGTGGTGTACTATTTCGCCTGGGTGGAGTGCCTGATCACCGCCGCCTCCCTGCTGGCGGAATGGATCGTTCCGGACAACCAGGGCTTTGTCCACCAATATCTGCTTCCGGCCGCCCCCCACTCCATCATGATCATCGCGTTTTTGCTCCTCTGCCGCGGACATTGGGATCGGTACGGCCTTGGCCGAATTTCCTGGGGCGCCGGGCTGGGAATGGGGGTTGTGGTGGGGGGATTGTACGGGCTCGTCTCTCTCTTTCTGGACCCCTGGGTCACCGAGCCCGTCGCGCGTTACTTTTCCCTGGAGCTCGTATCCTGGAGGGAGGAGAGCATCGCCCAGGAAATCGGGATGGCGGAACAAAGCGGCTGGCTTCCCCTTCTCAGTCAGGGATTGCTGGTGGCCTTGATCGGCCCGGTCGGCGAAGAGGTCATGTTTCGGGGGGTCCTGCAGCAGGCCCTGGCGGAGCGGATCGGACAGCCGGTCAGCATCCTCCTCACCGCCCTCCTCTTCACGATGTTCCACGTAGACGTGGTCATGTTTGCCCCGCTGTTGGTTTTAGGGTTGATCCTCGGGATCCTGAGGGCGGCTTTCCGAAGTCTGTGGGCGCCGATTCTGTTTCACGTCGTCAACAATTCCGCTTCGGTCCTTCTGGACCTGTTATCCTGACGGATGCTTTTCGGATTGGGTCGGAACAGAGGATCGGCCCAGGCCCAGTCTCAGATCGGCGACGAAGACGATGCCGGCACAGATCAGGAGAAAGCCGGTGATGACGCCGGCTCCCAGCGGTTCGTCCAGCAGGAGGACGCCCCACAGCAGACTGAAAAGGGGAACGAGAAAGGTTACGGTCATGGTCTTGGTCGGCCCGACGTTATGAAGCAACCGGAAATAGAGGAGATAGGCCACCGCCGTCGAAAGAATGGCCAAGCCCAAAGTGGCGGCGGTGCCGAAGAGGGTAAACCGGGCGGAAGGGGCGGTGACGGCGGCTGCCGGCAGCAAGGCGACCGCCGCGCCGGTCAGCTGGCCGATGGCCATCGCGAGGGGGGACGCGTCGGGAAAGGTTTTCTTGGCGTAAACCCCGCCGATCGCATAGCTGAAGGACGCCGCCAGCATCGCGCCGATGGCAAGGAGAACCTTTTCCTCCATGGGAACCGGGCTCCACCCCACCAAAATGGCGACGCCGATGAAGCCGAGCAGCAGGCCGGCCCCCTTTTTCCACGTCAAGGGATCCTTCAGCCAGAGGGCCGCCACGACGGCGGTAAACATCGGAGTCGTGGCATTGAGGATGGCGGCCAGGGAAGAGGTGATGTACAACTCGGATGTGGCGATCAGGGTGAAGGGGATGGCGCTGTTGATCGTGCCGAGCAGCAGGTATTCCTTCCATCGCTTTTGGAGATCGGGAAGTCGGCGGAGGAAAAATGCGTACAGCATCAGCGTTCCCGAGGCGATCAGGACGCGGAGGTCCATCAGCAGAAAGGGGCCGAGGGGCGCCACCGCAATTCGGATAAACAGAAAGGAAGCCCCCCACAGGGAAGCGAGGAGCACGAGCCGGAAAAAGTCTTTCCACCCCATCAGGTGATCCCCCTTAGGGTCATATTTGTCCAAATCATTCGTAATCATCGGACATATATGCAATATATCGCATTCCAAAACGAAATACAAGGGAAGGGGAGAGTGGGAGTGCCGATACCGGAAAACGTCCCCAAGATGGAGCGGATTTCGGCCAAGCAGCGGGCCCTGGAACAGATCCAGCGTTGGATCACCGAAGGGACGCTGCGTCCCGGTGAAAAAATTTTGGACGGGGAACTGGCCGAGGTCTTGGGGGTGAGCCGAACCCCCGTCCGGGAAGCGCTGCAGATTCTGGAGATGCAGGGGTTTGTCGAGATGCAGCCGGGATGTGCCACCAGGGTAACGCCGATTCGGCGGGAGGATGTGTACAAAATTTATCCCCCCTTGGCCGCGCTGGATGCCACCGCCGTGGAAATGGCGGCGGAGAGGGTGACGGAGGAGGACATTCGCTCCCTTCGCCGGATCAACGAGCGATTTGCCGAAGCGCTCGGAAACAAGGCCTTTTATGACGCGCTCGTCTTGGATGAGCAATTTCACCAGACGATTCTCGAGGCGGCGGACAACCCCTATTTGACCTCCTTCATCACCACCCTTCAACGGCATGTTCGCCGCTTCAAGTACGTCTTTCTCCGGAAGGCGGTGGTCTCCCCCAGCCGGTCCATCCAGGAGCACGCCGCCATCATCGATGCCCTCGCCCGCCGGGACAAGGAGTCCGCCGCCCGCATCATGAAACAAAACTGGCTTCGCCCGATGCGGGAGATCGCCGACCGGCTGCAGAGGGAGGAAGATGAAGAAAAGGGAGGGGCATAACCCGTCCGACTCCCTCATAAGCTTGTACCAATCCGGATCAAAGGGGGTTGGAGGGTGTTGAATATCGGTTGGTGGGGGCTGGCCGCCGGCGGGGGGCTCGTCCTGTTCATGATCTTGAGCCGATCGGTGATTCGGCCGTTGAAATGGCTCTGGTACGGGCTCATCTATACCGCCGTGGGGGCGGTGGTCCTGTTTTTGCTCAACCTGGCCGGAGGGCTGGTCGATTTCCGGATCCCGATCAATCCGGTCACCGCTTTTATCACCGGGGTTTTGGGATTGCCGGGTCTTCTTTATCTGGTGCTGGTCAAGGCCTTTTTTCTGGGGGGATAAATTGGGACAGAAGTTCCGACACGTGGAGAGCAGCCTCGGGCATGCTTCTTTTTTTATTGGGCAGGAAGCACCGGGATGGGGTTTTTGGACCCTTGCCCGCCGAAGTAAAATTCGGGAACTTCGCCGACGATCGTCAGCTGACCGATCGGATAGCTGTAACGGGTCTGAATCGTCTTTTCGCTTTGCGGAAGCAGGATCACCAGCTCGTTGCTGATTTGAACATTCAGCTGAATCATCACCATGTTGATCCCCCCGCTTTCCATGGTCCCCTCCATGTCGATGTGGGTCGATCCCTTCGGCCAATATTTCAAGGGGATGTCGGGTCCCTTGTCCGCGAGAAGCTTGCTGTCAAACACCGATCCCAGGGGAATATCAATCCTTTGTTGTTCGGAGCTTTTTCTCAATTCCCGTTGAATGGTTTGGGTCAGGGATTCGTACAACTTGGCCTGCACTTCCTGATTCACCTGGACCGATTGGATGCGTCCCTGTTCATCCCTTGCCACCATCAGGGAGTTGTTTAGATCCTTCGCATAGTTTCGCCGCACCTCTTGAACGGCCTTGGCCACGGCGGCCTGGGTGATGTTTTTCACCTCGGATTGGGCGATATCCAGGAGCTTTCCTTCCACCTGACTTTCGACGGAATACAAAAAGGGCAGGGAAAGAAAGAAAAGGGCCAGAGCGACATATAATAATCCTCTAAAGGGGTTGACGGGTCTCAAGGGGAACCTCCGGCGGAACCGCATGCGCTTTTCCCTCCTTTGTCCCCCAAGTGTATTCGCCGCCGCTTGTCCATTTGCCTCATCGGTTCCTGTTTAATGCGGTGCAAATGGGAAACATTACCGTGTTGACAAGCTTTCAAGACCATGTTATATTAATGCTTGTCGCCGATCGGAAAAGCGATCCCGGCGGCGAAGGAGGCGAAAGGGAAAAAGATCCAACAAAGCCTCCGAAAAAAGCAGTTGACAAACGAACCGGATTGTGTTAAGCTAAAATCCGTCGCTGCGAAAAGCGGCGGCGCCGAAAAGAAGAAAGCGTTCCTTGAAAACTGAAGAGCGAAGGAAAGACCCGTCAA
>JAJYSD010000105.1 GCA_021793745.1 Bacillota bacterium | reverse complement strand
GGGCGTTTTTCCCTTCTGCTCACCTCTTTGATTTCGGCCGTCGTCGGAGGATTGATCGTGCTCCTGATTTCCCCCGCCTTATCGCGGGCCGGCCTCCTCCCGGTCACTCCCGGTGGGGAAACCCCGGAAAACCCCTTTGCGGAAAAAAAATCGATCAGCGTCGATGTAACGACGGATATTACCAAGGCCGTCGAACGGGTGCAGCCGGCGGTGGTCGGCGTCGTCAACCTGCAGAGGGACAACCCGTTTCAGCCGGAAGGTCTCCAACAGGGCACCGGATCCGGAATCATCTTTGACAAGGGCAACGGAAAAGCCCGAATCGTCACCAACGCCCACGTGATCGCCGGAGCCGACCACGTCCAGGTGGTCCTCTCGGACGGGGACGAAGCGAAACAGGTGACTGCCAAGGTGCTTGGCAGCGATGAGATTTCCGATCTGGCGGTATTGGAGATTCCCGACAGGCACGTGAAGGCGGTTGCCAACTTCGGCGATTCCGATGCGATCAAGGCGGGGGAACCCGCGATCGCGATCGGCAACCCCCTCGGCCTGGAATTTTCCCAGTCGGTTACGGTGGGAGTGATCAGTTCTCCCCACCGCTCCATCGATGTGGCGGAAAGCATGTCCATGGATGTGATCCAGACCGATGCCGCCATCAATCCGGGTAACAGCGGCGGGGCCCTGGTGAATGCCGCCGGACAGGTCATCGGCATCAACAGCCTGAAGGTGGCGGAGCAGGGGGTGGAGGGATTGGGCTTCGCCATTCCGGTGAACGATGCCCAACCCATCATCACCGACCTGATCCAACACGGACGAGTGCTCAGGCCCTATCTGGGGATCACCCTGATGGATCTGCAGGCGATTCCCCAGGAGTACTGGACCACGGAGCTGGGTCTTCCGGACTCGGTCACTGCCGGTGTCGTGGTGAGGGATGTGATGTCCGGAACTTCCGCCGCCAAAGCGGGCCTTCAAACCCGGGACGTGATCGTCGCCCTGGATGACCAGAAGATCCAATCGGGCTCCGAACTGCGCAAGTACCTGTACAAGGAGAAAAAGATCGGAGATCAGGTCCGGATCACCTTCTACCGGAACGGATCCAAAAAGACCGCCACCACAACCTTGATGCAACAACCTGTGGAAATCTTCCGTTGACGGGGAACCCGCCCTGTGTATAGGCGGGTTCCCCCTGTGTGTAACTTTGTGGATAATGTGGATAACCGGAATCCGACCGGCCCGGGGGAGGAATGGAAGAGGATGGATAAAGCCGATCAACAACGGTGGTTCGCCTGTAAAGCGCATGAAGAATGGGTCCTGGAGGCGTTTGTGGATGAATACCAGACCGCCCCTTCCGTCGACACGGTTTCCCCGTCCGAATCCGCCTGCTGTCGCATGTGCGGCCGCACCGCCGATCGGGTTTTCTTTTTGACGATTGAGGAGGATACAACCGGTGCAGCTGGAGATTCTGGCAGTCGGTAAATTAAAGGAGCGCTATCTGAAGCAGGGAGTGGAGGAATACCTGAAACGGTTGCGGCCCTACGCCCGGGTGAACGTGGTGGAGGTCCCCGAGGAAAAACCGACGGGTTCCCTTTCCGCAGCGGAGGAAACCCGCATCAAGGAAAGGGAGGGGGAACGGATCCTCACCCGCCTTCATCCCGACACCCATGTGATCGCCCTGGCCATCGAGGGGGATTCCCTATCCTCGGAAGAGTTGGCGGGATACATCAACCGCCTGGCCACCTACGGGCAGAGCCGCCTTTCCTTCATCATCGGAGGATCCGTCGGTCTCTCTCCCGACGTCCTGGACAGAGCCGACCGCCTGCTCTCTTTCTCCAAAATGACCTTTCCCCACCAACTGATACGGCTGATCCTGCTGGAACAGTTGTATCGCTCCTTTAAAATTATCCGGGGGGAAACCTACCACAAATGAGGCAAATGGGAGCGGCGGACGCCCGGCCGCAAACGGGCCGATGCGGCGGCGTCCCTGGAGGCGCGGGAGGAGGGGAACATCCCTTTGCACCCTTCGTCCCTCCGGCGGCTCCGCGATCCCCCGCGAACTGCTGCTTTACGAGATCGGTTCTCGAAGAAAAAAGGTTGCGTCATCCTTGTGACGCAACCTTTTCAAATGGATCAGGCGTAGGCCGGCCGGACCTGAATGGTCTGCTCCCGGTCCGGTCCGACGGAAAACAGCGTCAGAGGAATTCCCGTCAGTTGGGTAATCCGTTCCACATAGTGTTGAGCCGCCAGGGGCAGATCGTCCAGGCGACGGACACCGGTGATATCCTCCGTCCAACCGGGCAGTTCCTCGTAGACCGGCTCGCACTCCGCGAGGACGCTCAGACTGGCCGGCACGTGCTCCAAAACCTTTCCGCGCCAGCGATAAGCGGTACAAATTTTAACCGTGGGCAATCCCGTCAACACATCCAGGGAGTTGAGGGAAAGGCCGGTGATGCCGCTGACCCGTCGGGCATGGCGGACCACCACGCTGTCAAACCAGCCGATGCGGCGGGGACGTCCGGTGGTGGTTCCGTATTCGCGTCCCCTCTCCCGAATGTGATCGCCGATCGCATCCTTCATCTCGGAGGGGAAGGGGCCGTCGCCCACCCGGGTGGTGTAGGCCTTGGCCACTCCGATCACCTGGTGAATTTTCGTCGGCCCCACACCGCTGCCGATGCAGACCCCTCCGGCGACCGGATTGGAAGAGGTGACGAAGGGATAGGTCCCCTGATCGATATCCAGCATGACACCCTGGGCGCCCTCGAAGAGAATGCGCCGTCCCTGATCGATGGCATCATTCAGCACCACGGAGGTATCGGTCACATAACGGCGGAACTTTTCTCCCAGCGCCAGGTACTTGTCATAGATCTCGTCAAAGGAAAATCCGTCGGTGTCATAGACGCGTTCCAAGAGGCGGTTCTTCTCCTCCAGGTTCCGCTTCAATAGCTCGGCAAAGCGATCCGGTTCCATCAAGTCGCCGACGCGGATGCCGATTCGAGCGGCTTTATCCATATAAGCGGGGCCGATCCCCTTCCCGGTCGTTCCGATTTTTCCCGCTCCCTTCCGGGCCTCCTCCACCACGTCCAACTTGATGTGATAAGGCATGATGAGGTGGGCCCGGTCGGAAATCCGCAGATTCTCCGGCGAAATGCCGTGCCGTTGCAGGTAATCCAGCTCTTCCACCAGGGCCTCCGGATTGAGCACCATCCCATTCCCCAGGACGCAGATCTTGTCCCGGTAGAAGATCCCGGAAGGGATCAGGTGCAGTTTGTATCGGTTGCCCCCGAACACGATCGTGTGCCCCGCATTGTTTCCTCCCTGATAGCGGGCGACCACCTCCGCCCTTTCGGCGAGAAAGTCGGTGATCTTCCCTTTTCCTTCGTCCCCCCACTGGGTTCCGACGACGACCACCGTTGACATGGGCGTGCCTCCTCTGACAAAAATCCGAACACCATCACCATTTTAACGGCTGTTTTTCCGGTATGTCAACAAAAAACACGAACATTGATCGGATGACTCGAAGTTACATTCGACTTGCCGAAAGCCCCGGACGCAAAGGCGGAAAAACGTTTCCGAAGCACGGCCACAGGGCTCCCTCCCATTCCACGGCAAAAAAGATGACCGTCCGACAGCTCGATCGGGCGAGGCCCGCCCCAGGCCCGGTGAGGGGAGTTCCATCATCCGGGCGGTGGTTCATCGTGCTTCAGATCCAGGCTCAAAAATTTGTTGTAGTTCTTGAGGAAAAGGAGCTCCACCTTCCCCACGGGACCATTCCGATGCTTTCCGATAATCACTTCCATGATATTTTTTCTTTCCGACTCCTCGTCGTAGTAATCATCCCGGTACAAAAAAGCGACGATATCGGCATCCTGTTCAATCGATCCCGATTCCCGGAGATCCGACAACATGGGACGCTTGTCCTGACGCTGTTCCACCGCCCGGGAAAGCTGGGAGAGGGCGATGACCGGCACATCCAGCTCCCGGGCCAGGAGCTTCAGGGACCGGGAGATTTCGGAGATCTCCTGCTGCCGGCTCTCCCCGCCCCGGCCCCGGATCAGCTGGAGGTAGTCGATGACCACCAGGCCCAGCCCGTGTTCCGCCTGCAATCGCCGCAATTTGGCCCGGATGTCGAAGACGGTGAGGCCGGGGGTGTCATCGATAAAAATGGGGACTTCCGCCAGGGTTCCGATGGCCATCGTCAGCTTTTCCCAATCCTCTTCGTCCAGGTTTCCGGTGCGAAACACCTGGGCATCGATGTTTCCTTCAGCGGACAACATCCGCTGGACCATCTGGATCGCCGGCATCTCCATATTAAAAATCGCTACGGTTTCACCGGCATGGATGGCCACATTTTGCGCCAGGTTGAGGGCAAAGGCCGTTTTCCCCATGCTGGGGCGGGCCGCCAGGATGATCAGGTCCGACCGCTGCAAACCGGAGGTCATCCGATCCAGATCGGGGAATCCCGTGGGAATTCCCGTCAACTCCCCCTGGTTTTCATGCATCTGCTCGATCCGCTCGTAGGTATCCATCAGGATATCCCGAATCGGAAGAAATGCTTTGCGAATCCGCCGCTGAGAAATATCCAAAATTTTCCGTTCCGCATCGTCAAGGATTTCCGCCACATCGTCACCACCGGTATAACCGGAGGCCGCGATCTGGGTTGCGGTGCGGATCAGCCGGCGGAGAATCGCCTTTTCCTCGACAATGCGGGCGTAATGATCCGCATGGGCGGAGGTGGGAACGGAATCGGCCAATTCCGTCAGATAGGAAACGCCCCCCACTTCCTCCAGCTGCTTCGATTTCTGCAGTTCTGCCGCCACCGTCACCAGATCGACCGGCTCGCCCCGTTCGGCGACGTCGAGCATCGCCTGGAAGAGCCGCTGGTGCCCCTGTCGATAAAAATCCTCAGGCCTCAGCCGTTCCGCCACCAGCGTCAACACCTGGGAATCCATGAGGATGGCCCCGAGCACGGCCTGTTCCGCATCCAGATTGTGGGGGGGCAGGCGGTCCGCAAACAGTTCACTCATGGTTGATCATCCTCCGCGCATTTCAACCCTCTCAACAAAAAAACGCTCAAAAGAGCGCAAACCTCTCGCCACCGGATTTGATGCGGCATAACCCGCGCCCGCGAGGTGGGTCATTCTTCCACGACTTGTACCGAAAGATTCACCGTCACTTCCGGATGGAGCTTGACCGGAACCTGGGTGACACCGAGGGAACGAATGGGTTCCTCCAATTGGATCTTTTTCTTTTCCACCTGAATCCCGTGCGCGTCCTTCAAATGGCGGCTGATCTGCTTGGAGGTGACGGCTCCGAACAGTCGTCCGCCCTCACCGGCCTTGGCGGCGATCACCACGCGGAGATCCTCGAGCCGTTCCGCCAGCTCCTGGGCCTCGGCCCGTTCCCGTTCTTTGCGCAATCGCTCCCGGCGCTGCTGATCCTTCAGCGCGTTCAGGTTGGCGGTTGAGGCTTCGACGGCCAAGTTGCGGGGGAAAAGGTAGTTGCGGGCGAATCCTTCCGCCACTTCCTTCACTTCCCCTTTTTTTCCATGTCCCTTCACGTCCTTTTTAAAGATCACTTTCATTCGACGAGGCCTCCTTCCTCGATCAGCTGCTTCAAAGTCTCCATCAACCGCTCCCGGGCTTCCGTCAGCGATACTCCCTTCAATTGGACGGCGGCATTGGTCAGATGGCCCCCGCCGCCCAAGGCTTCCATCACCAGTTGGACGTTCAAATCCCCCTGCGAACGGGCGCTGATCGCCACTCTCCAGATCGG
>JAJYSD010000104.1 GCA_021793745.1 Bacillota bacterium | reverse complement strand
TGGATCACTTGCGGGTGGAGGAGGAGGTTCGTCGGCTGTCGGAACAGTACGGCCTCCAGGTGGATCCCCGGGCCAAGATCCGCGATATCTCGGTGGGGATGCAGCAAAGGGTGGAGATTCTGAAGACCCTGTACCGGGGGGCGGACATCCTGATTTTTGATGAACCGACCGCCGTGCTGACTCCCCAGGAGATCGATGAATTGATCGACATCATGAAACGGCTGGTACAGGAAGGCAAGACGATTATCTTCATCACCCACAAACTGAAGGAGATCATGCGGGCCTGTGACACGGTCACCGTTATCCGGAGAGGGAAAATGATCGATTCGCTCCCCGTCTCCGATACCGATGAGAACCGGCTGGCCTCCCTCATGGTGGGGCGCGATGTCTCCTTCTCCGTGGAAAAGGCTCCGAGTCAAGCCAAGGATCCGGTCCTCGAAGTGGAAGGTTTGGTGGTGAAGGATAATCGCGGCATTGAAGCGGTCAAGGGACTGGATCTGACGGTCCGGGCGGGTGAAATTGTCGGGATCGCCGGCGTGGACGGAAACGGCCAGTCGGAACTGATCGAAGCCATCACCGGCCTGCGGCGGGTGAATGCGGGAGTGGTCCGGCTGAACGGAACCGATGTGACGAACAAAAAAACCCGGGAGATTCTCCACCGGGGTGTGGGCCACATCCCCGAGGATCGGCAAAAGCGGGGTCTTGTGCTCGACTTTTCCATCGGAGAGAACCTGGCCCTCATCACCTATAACCGGTCCCCCTTTGCCCGCGGAATCCGCCTACGCTATCCAGAAGTGTTTGCCCATGCCAAACGCCTGATCGAGCAGTTTGACGTGCGGACACCGGACGAGCGCACGGCGGCCCGGGCGCTGTCGGGAGGAAACCAGCAGAAGGCGATCATCGCCCGGGAGGTGGAGCGGGATCCGGACCTGTTGATAGCGGCCCAACCGACCCGCGGTTTGGATGTAGGGGCCATCGAATTTATCCATCGCCGCCTGATCGAGCAGCGGGACAAGGGGAAAGCGGTGTTGCTTTTCTCTCTGGATCTGGATGAGGTTATGAAGTTGAGTGATCGGATTGCCATTATTTTCCGAGGAAAGATTGTCGGCTATGTGGATCCGAAAACGGTGACCGAAGAGGAATTGGGTCTCATGATGGCCGGTGGAAAGGGGGAAGAAGCGACATCATGAATCTCTTTGTTCGCGCCAATCGACAATCGCCGCTGCTGCTGGCTATCGTTTCCGTTCTGCTGGGCATGGTGGTGGGGGCGATCCTCATGCTGGTGGCCGGGTACGATCCGGTCCGGGCCTACAGCGCCCTGTTTCGAACGCCCTTTACCCAGCCCTTTGACATCGGGGAGACGATCCGCACCATTTCCCCCTTGATCATGACCGGTCTGGCTGTCGCTATCGCCTTCCGGACGGGTTTGTTCAACATCGGGGCGGAGGGGCAATATATCATTGGACAGTTGGTGGCCATCATCGTGGCGCTGAAGTTTTCCCTGCCTCCGGTGCTTCACGCCTTGGTCGCCCTGATCCTGGGGGGATTGGCCGGCGCCTTGTGGGCCCTTTTGCCGGGGATTTTGAAGGCGACCCGGGGCGTCCATGAGGTGATTTCCACCATCATGATGAACTTTCTCGCCTTTTATCTGTCCAACTATTTGGTCCGATCCTGGTTGAGCAGCGGGGCCGATTCCACGCCGATGATTCCGGAGAGCGCCTCCATCCGCTGGGATCCCTTGCAAAGCATTTTTGTCAACTCGCGGATCCATCTGGGAATCATTCTCGCGCTTCTCCTCGCGCTGTTCATGTATTGGCTCCTGTGGCGGACCACCATCGGGTTTGAATTCCGCGCGGTGGGGCTCAACCCGAGCGCTTCGGAATACGCCGGTATGAGCGTGAAGCGGAGCATCATCATGTCCATGTTGATCAGCGGTTCCTTCGCCGGTCTGGCGGGTGCCACTGAAATGTTGGGGACGGATGAGTATTTGACGATTCTCACCTTCTTTAACGGACTGGGCTTTGACGGGATCGCCGTCGCCCTGCTCGGTGGAAATACGCCCTTGGGTGTGATCTTGGCCGCCGTTCTGTTCGGGGTTTTGACCTACGGCGGTGGAACGATGCAGTTTGAAGCGAATGTTCCCTTTGAAGTGATTCGCGTGGTGTTTGCGGCGATTATCCTGTTCGTCGCCGCCAATGTCACCGGCTGGATCGTTGAGCGCTTCCGGCGGGGAAGGAAGGTGAAGGAAAATGCCTGATCTGACGTCTCTGATTCACTCGGCGGTGCTCTATTCCACCCCGCTCATCCTGGCGGCGATCGGAGGCCTCTATTCCGAGCGGTCCGGGGTGGTGAACATCGGCCTGGAAGGGTTGATGATTACCGGGGCTTTTACCGCTGCGGTGACCACCATCGTGACGGGAAATCCCTGGATCGGACTCGCGGCGGCAGTCGTTGCCGGTGTGCTGATGGCCATTCCCCACGCAGTGGCTTCGATCACCTTCAAGGCGGACCAGGTGGTCAGCGGGGTGGCGATCAACTTCCTCGCCCTGGGACTTTCGATTTATCTCGTAAAGTACTTGTACGATGGCGCCGGTAAAACGCCGACGGTACCGGAATTGTTGCACCAGGTGCCGGTTCCCCTGTTGAGTGACATCCCCGTGATCGGGCCGTCCTTGTTCAATCAATTTCCCACCACCTATCTGGCGTTTCTGGTGGTGATCGTCACTTATATCGTGTTGTACCACACCTCCTTCGGGATGCGGCTCCGGTCGGTGGGGGAGCATCCCCACGCAGCGGAGACGGCGGGAATCAATGTAATCCGGATGCGTTATATCGCTGTGATGATCAGCGGAGCCTTGGCCGCCGCCGGAGGAGCCGGATTGTCGATCGCGATCGGCAGCGAGTTTGGTCAAACCACCGTATCGGGTCAGGGTTTCATTTCCCTGGCGGCCCTCATTTTCGGGAAATGGCATCCCTTCGGCGTGCTGGGGGCGGCGATCTTTTTCGGATTTTCCGTTTCCCTGGCGTTGATCGGCCAAATTTATGGATGGACGCAGGTGGTTCCCAGCGAACTGCTGAGCATGTTGCCCTATGTCCTCACCCTCTTGGCCCTGGCCGGATTTGTCGGCAGGTCGGAGGCGCCGGCCGCCGTCGGAAAGCCCTACGAAAAGGGCGGCCGGTAAAAAGAATTCCCGGAAAAGCCGGCGGGCGGATATCCGCCAGGCTTTCCGGGGATTTTTTTATGGGCTTCCGGTGATCAGGTTTTGGATCCACGCCTTCAAATCGACGATGCGCCGGTGCTTCGGTTGATCGGATGTGCCCCCTGCGATGAGGGGAACCAGCATTTCCCGACGTTTCAGGGAGCCGTGGCTTCCGCCGCCGGGATGGCTCGGGGAGGGGCCGTACCGAAACTCATAACCCTCGCGGGCGGTGACCAGGAGGCTGGTGCTCCGCTGAGCCCCCGTGGCTCCCAGAATTTGACGAAATGCATCGGGATAACTTCGGTACCCGATGCGTTTGGCTGCCGGATGGATCTGAAGATCGAGGACTTCCGGATTGCCCGTGAAGGACCAGGATCCGCCGTAGGGATCGGTCCACGGTCCGCCCCGCTGAAAGCGGAGGCTTCCCTTTCGGCTACGGACGGTGATTTCCCGCCCCTTCCGCCGAATGACCAAATCGACGCCGGGATGTTCCAGAAGGCGCCGGCAAACGGTTGGAATCCGGGAAGAGGAGCGGACCGGATAAAGGATGGCCAGCTGTTCGTTGGGGGCGACGATCCAATCGTATTTCCCCGGTTTCAGGACGGATCCCGGAGGAAGGAGGCGTTGCCCCTTTAACAGGTCCTCCAGGCGGATCTGGTATTGCCGGGAGCGTTTCACCGCAGCGTGTCCGCTATCCCCCACCATGATGAAGATGTACCGGTCGAGGGCATCCTCCCAGCTACCGAAGGAAGAGAGGAGGTTTGACAGGCGGCGATCGATCTCCAGGAGATGCCGACGATGGCCGGGGCCTTCCCGGTGCACTTTCTTGTCCAGGTCGGATAGGTAGGCGATCAACAGATCGGGTCGGGGGTTTCGGTGCAGCCAGCGTCGGATCATGGGCCAGACATCGGCGTCCCGAAAGGAGCGGGCCCGGATTCGGATCTTCCCGTCTCCCTCTGAGATGAGGGGGCCCAGGGCCAGGAGGTGGGGGCCCGAGAGAGACCGCTTTGTCAGAGGCAGGGCGTGTCTGACGATTCCCCGATGAACCAGCAGGTTGATGGAGGCGGATCGGCGGCCGGTCCGTTCCAACATTTCGTGGATGGTGGTGACGCGGGAGCTGAGATGTTTTTGATTGAGATCGATCAAAGTCCAATTCAGAGTGGTCAAAAGTCCCTGCCTCCCCACGGAACGGGGAGAATCGCCGTAATTGACAACCCGCCGGGACGACGGATCGTACCAGACGAGGGCGGGGATGCCGTGTTCGTCCGGATAGCTGCCCGTAAGCAGGGTGCTGTCGATCACCACGCTCATGGTCGGAAATACGCTAACCATGTCGTCCCAGTAAAAGCCGTGGCGGATGAGGAAGGGAATCGCCTTCAGCTGATCTTCCCGGAGCAGCTCGTTCAGGGCTTCCGGCATCAAGGAATCGACGACGAGGAGCACCACGCCCCTCGATGCTGCGGCCGGTCGTTCCGGCGCTTGCAAGGGGGTTCGGAGACCGATGGGCAGCAGAAGGGTTCCGGTCAGGACCAGGACGAGAATCACCGAGAATAAAGATCGCAAGGATAATGCCCCCCCGATTGAAAGGTCCGTCATATAGTATGGCCGGAGGTGGGGATATTAACGGAAGGGAAAAAAGGGGCGTCCACCGTTTCGCTCCCCTTTGGGTTGGTCTATAATGGAAAGAGGTATCGTCTTCTTTTGATAAGGAGGGTTCGGTGTGGGACAAATGCCCTTTGAGACGGCTGCGGTGGGAAATGTCCGCGTTCACGTCTGTCCGACGGAAAAGTTTAAAACCACGACCATCGCGGCCATGATTCAGCAGGAATTGACACCGGAGACGGTGACGAAGACGGCGTTGCTGCCCAGCGTGCTTCAGCGCGGAACGGTATCCCATCCGTCGACGCTGCAATTGAAACGGAAGTTGGAGGACCTTTACGGGGCTACCCTGCACACCGAGGTGTTCAAGCGGGGAGAGCGCCACATCATGCATGTGGGGCTGGAGATCGCCAACGGCCGGTATCTCTCCGAAAGTCCGAAGCTGCTTCGGGAAGGGGTCGCCTTTTTGATGGAGGTGTTGACCCGGCCGGTGGTGGAGGACGGCGGGTTCCGCCGCGCCTATGTCGAGGCGGAGAAGAAGAATTTGAAACAGAAAATTGAAAGTCTCCTGGATGACAAAATTCGCTATGCCGCCCAGCGCTGTATCGCAGCCATGTGCGATGGCGAGCCCTTCGGCTTGTTTGTATACGGTCGGACGGAGGATCTGCCTTCCATCGATCCCATCCAATTGTATACATATTACCGCCAGGTGATCGAAACCTGTCCGATCGACTTCTTTTTTGTAGGAAACGTCTCCACGGATGACGCGGCGGCGTTGGTTCGGGAGTTGTTCCCCTACAGCGAAGGAGAGCGGCCGCCCGTCGAGGTGAATCGGGAACAACCCACCGTCAAACAGGTGAAGGAAGTGGTCGATCGGCTCGATGTGATCCAGGGGAAGTTGAATATGGGTTGCCGTACCGGGGTGACGATCCGGGATGATGATTACGTCCCCCTCCTGATGTATAACGGGATCCTCGGCGGCTTTCCCCATTCCAAGCTGTTTATGAACGTTCGGG
>JAJYSD010000103.1 GCA_021793745.1 Bacillota bacterium | reverse complement strand
TCCGATCTCCGGGTCTACCTGGTAAATACCGGCTGGACCGGCGGTCCCTACGGCGTCGGGGAACGGGTTAAACTGGCCTATACCCGGAATATGGTCCGGGCAGCCATCAATGGGGATCTGGAAAACGTGCCGATGACGCCCGATCCCATTTTCCAGGTGGCCGTCCCCGAATCCTGTCCGGATGTCCCGAAAGAGATTCTCCATCCGCGAAACACCTGGAGCGATCCGCAGCAATACGACCAGAAGGCTTTGGAACTGGCCCGGCGATTCCAGGAGAACTTCTCCAAGTTCAAAGATATTCCGCGGACGATCCGCGATGCGGGTCCCCGGATCGATTGACAAGAAATGGCGATGAGCGCGCACGTCCTCCCGCCTCGGGAGGACTTTTTGATTTCCCCCAAAACGCGATAGGGCTTTCCACCACAGTCCATCAGCAGGGCCTCCGGTAAAATCCTTCAAGAGATCCACGAGCCTCCCGCTCCCTATGGAACCGCCCCCGCCCCGATCCATTCGACCGTAAACCCGTAAAAAAGCGGGCCCTGCAGGCCCGCTTTGCGAAAGGCATTAAATATTTTGCATGAGCTTTTTGGCCATCTCCTCGATGTCCTCGGCGGAAACGCCCGGCGCGTACTCCTCGGGAACCGCCTCCAGGTCGGGCATTTCACCGCCGGCCGGAGGCCCGTCCACCACCTCCAGGACGCTGCCGTCATCGGGATGAGTTCCCTTCCAGATCTTGGCGATGTCCTTATAATCTTCCGGGCTGAACCGGTAGAGCCAGCGGTGCATTCCTTGCTCTTCAAACTTGCGCGCTTCAGGGAACTTGCTGTTATCCAGGTTGGGGATGGGGAGCATCTTGGTCATGTCGACGCCGGTCAAGGTGTACAGCGCCTTGGCGTAGGCGAGTGCGTGGACGCCACCGCGCACCAGGAGGTACCCGACCATTTCACGGGCGACCGGGTTATCGGTCATTTCGTACACCCGCATCTTCTGGGTACGGGCGCCGCACTCCAGGAAGAAGTTATGGAGCAGGTCCAAAACCAGGTTCCCGCTGTTGAACACGTAATCCCCGTTCCAGGGTTGCTGCATCGAGTTGGCCACCGTCGCCGTCTGTCCGGTAGCGATGAAGTGATGCGTGTTGCGCAGGTCCTTGGCCACCTTGAGGCGGGCGTTGCCCTCATCCTTGGTGGAACCGGTGACGCAGAGATTGATCGTGTGAGCCACCAATTCGATGTGGCCGATCTCCTCGGTGGCGATATTGGAAATCAAATCATAGTAAGGCTTCAGCTTTTTGCGCTCGCGGAAGTTGAAGGACTGGTACATATAGTTCATCAAGGTGGACATTTCACCGAAGCGACCCCCGAGGAGCTCCTGTACCGCCGCACCGGCGTTGGGGTCGGCTTCCTTCGGCTTGGGAAGTTCCACCTGCAGACGGTTGATACGTAAGAACATAACAGATACCCCTCCTGCTGGAAATAATGGATACGCGATGGGACGGCCGTCTCCGACATCGCAGGGACGTTGGGGGAAAAGCGCTTTTCCTTCTGTCGGACTTCTTTTGGACAACCCCTGCATGTTAGAGTTTATCATGAGTATCAGATGATAGTCAATACTATTTTATAATGATTATCATGATCAATCTTTGAAGGAAACCCTTTCCTAATCGAAGAAAATCCGATCATCTCTCCACCGCTCCGTCCAGTTCCGCATCACCGAAACCCGGCTTTGCAGCGGAACAAAAAGGAGATGCTCCGCAACAGGTGGAACATCTCCTTCATCTTTTGGTTCTCCCTTTCCGCCCCGTCTCTTCCCGGATATATCTTCAGACTTGCGCCTCCAGTCGGAGTTCTTGGTGAAATTGGGATAGCCATCGGCATGGTCATGCTCCCTCCGATTTCCGTCTCGCCGCCCGCTTTTCCCGTTGATCTGTCCTTACGGATCTCTCCCTTTCAGAAGAAAGGTTCTCCTTCACCAACTTCAACGTCGCCACGATCAGAAAGCTGACGATCACGAGCAGGGACCACGAGCTCACCTTGCTGTAATGAACAGGACTCCATGTATCGGCCTGGTTCGGGTACTCCCAGGCCCCGAAGTATGTGGCGATGTTCTCGGCGATCCAGATGAAAAAGCCGATCAGCACAAAGGACAGCGCCACCGGCATCCGGTAGCGGATTCCGCCGACCTCGTACAGGACCCACGATCGCCAAAAGACGATCAGCACAAGGCCGGTCAACCACCATCGGATATCGATCCAGAAATGGTGGGTGAAAAAATTCAGGTAGATGGCAGCGGCGAGCGGCACCACCGCCCAAAACGGCGGCCATCGGAACAGCTCCACCTTCAGCCTCCTCCACGCCTGGCAGAGATAGCTGGCCACGCTGGCGTACATGAATCCGCTGTACAGCGGGACGCCGAACACCTTGAAATAGCCTTCCTCCGGATAAGACCAGGAGCCCATGTGCGTCTTAAAGACCTCCAGCGCCAGCCCGATCAGGTGAAATAAAGTGATCACTTTCAGTTCATCCCGGGTTTCCAATCCGGAGCGCACCATCCACCATTGCATCAGAAGGCAGATGACGAGCAGCCAGTCATACCGCGGCAAGAGGGGAAGCGGCACCACCTTTGTCACGGCCAAAGCCGTAAAAATGACGGCGGGAAACAGGCAGGACAGGGCCTGCTCCCGGCCGAACAGGAGGAGCTGTTTCACCGCTCTGATCACGGGCCCCACCGGGATTCGACCCTCACTCGGAAATATCCTCATCGGGACGGTACTCCAATATGTCTCCGGGCTGACAATCCAGCACCTGGCAAATTCGGTCCAGCGTGGACAAGCGGATCGCCTTGGCCTTTCCGTTCTTCAAGATCGAGATGTTGGCCATCGTGATGCCGACCCTCTCCGAGAGCTCGGTCACGCTCATTTTTCGTTTGGCCAGCATGACATCCAGATTGATGATGATCGCCACCCTCTTCACCTCAGATCGTCAAATCATTTTACGCCTTGATCTCAACGGCACTTTTCAGCAGCTTCTGAAGAACCGCGGCAAAAAACGAAATCACCATCGCAGCGAATGCCGAGAGAAGACCGATCAGCACCGGGGCGTCGTCTTTTTCCGCCACATAGTAAAAGAGCGGCAAGCTCACCACATACAAGGCATAGTGCTTGATCTTCTTCAGCGGCGTGACCGACAACTCGGAAAAGGCTTCATTCCTGTCGATATACTAAGCAGCTTGAACGCCTGATGCAGGGCCATGTAAAAGGGAATCGCCGACTAAAAGACCGCAAGAAGAATATGCAGGAAAAGAAACTCCTCCTCCGAATCCGAAGCTTCGTCGATATTCAAGTACAGAACGGCGCATAAAAACAACACCCCGATCCCGAGCAGCCCGATCACCGACTTCAAAAAAAGCGTGGAACCCTGTGCACGGCTCATCACCAGCACCTCACCCGTTGACTGGATGGATCAGTTCAAATGTAGCACAGGGTTTATTGTGTTGAAATAAAAAAATATCGATTTAAGACAAATCCCTCCGAAGAAACAGGGGTCTCAGGAAAAAACCCGCCGATCCCTCCGGTCCGCAACGGTCAGGCGATCACATCCCGACAAACGGCGAAGGGACACTTCAATCCGCCGCGGATAAGCCCAAGCAAAAAAGGGATGTTCCCCCCATCCGGTCCGGAACATCCCCCTCCGTCATCCCCGTTGTGCTCTGCCCTCCTCATACGCCTTGATGGAGGCATAAACCGCCTTTAAAAGGGGAAGATCCATCCCCTTCGGAGCCGTTTCGATCAGCCAACCGTGCAGGTGATCCGTTTCCGTCGGCCCTCCCCTTTCAACATCCCTCAACATGGAGGATTTCATCGTCGGATCCAACGCCGCCGCGATGGAATACGCCTTCTCGCCGATGTCCGGCGTCAGCGACGGTTCATGGAATCGGGCCACGGCGGCGATCTCTTCGGCCAACCTCCGGTACGTCTCTTTGCCCCCGGGCACTTCCATAATGGGTCCGATACTGCTCCGCATCATGGAGGTCATTCCGCTGAAGGCGGAAATGAATACATATTTATGCCACATCTCCACCACAATCTCCCGGCTCGGCTGGGCGGTCATCTTCGCTCCGGAAAAAAGGTCCTTCAGCCGCTGCACCCGATCGGAAATCGTCCCGTCCAACTCCCCGAAAACGATGTTGTGAAAGGGGCTGTATTGCTCCACCTCTCCCCGATCGTTCAGGGTGGTCTCGATCTGGCAAAGTCCCCCCAGGAGCTTCTCCCTCCCGAAAGCCGACTCCAGCCGATCCATGTGGGACATGCCGTTCAAAAGGGGCAGGATCGCCGTAGATGCCCCCACATAGGGACGGATATCCCGGATCGCATCTTCCAGGTGATACGCCTTCACCGACAGAATGATCAGATCGAAGGGCGCCGCCTCCTCCCCGGCGGTGATCGTCCGGACCGGGGATGCGAAGTCCCCGTGAACGCTGTAAATCACGAGGCCCTTTTCCTCCAGCTGTTCCTTCCGCCGACGCCGAACCAGAAAGGCGACATCTTCCCCCTTTTCGGCGAGCCTACCACCGAAATAACCGCCGACTCCGCCTGCGCCGACCATCAATACGCGCATGTCTTCACCACCTCGAAAAAATGAAGGCTCGTCCATACCAGCCGATTGGGACAAAGCGATTTACATCTCCTTTAAAAGGATCAATCCGATTCCAAAGCCCGCGAAGCAAAGGACAGCTAAAATCATCGCGAAGGAATAGTATTCCGGGCATGGAGCGCTTCCCGTTCGGCTCGGTGTGCCGGCGGTTGCCATCGGTCCCGCAACCCCCAGCGTGTACAGGCTGTAATTCTTCGCCATGACGATGGTCTCTTTCAGCGTCATGTCCGATGCCAGGAAAAAAAAGATCAGGCCCAAGGCGTAATGGAAAAAGAACCATTGGATGGTTTGGAGCATTTCCCGCCCCCTGCCGGAAAACACACCGACCCAGATCGAGAGGAACATCAAAAGCAGGGGGAGCCAAAACAGCGGCAGTTTCAGATCGGCTTCGACGATATTCCACCCGCGCTTCAGTGCCAATAGATAGGATGTGAAGGCAACGCTCAGAGAAAAGACGGAAATCACACTTCCCCAGAGGAAACAGGGATGGGTTTGCCAGGGCGTTTCCCTCTGCCGGATCGCTACGGCAATCAGCGGGGAGCCCATGGCGGTGAAGGTGAAGATCGACATGAGCAGTTGAAATTCCAGAAGCTCCGGCGTTATCTCATCGATGAAAAAATTGGCCAACAACATCAGGGTTATCAGGACAAAGCAGGGCTGGATGATCCGCAGCGGGATGAGCCAGCGCCCTTTGACAAACAGGGAGAAAATCGCTGCAAAAAGAGGTAGCAAGAAGAACATGGCAAGAATCAAGATTTCGACGATCCACACACTATTACATCTCCTGTACAGAATGGACTTAACGGGTTGTGAAATCGAAAAAGGAGGCAACCCCTGCCCGGGGCTGCTCCTTTTATCCGGATTCACCGTTTAGTTGTTCTCGGCCTGCTTCTTTTTCAACTTGGTCAATCTGGAACTCAAAACCTGGAGACGGTTTTTCAGGTCGGATACCCATTGGCCGTCGTCCAACTGTTTGGCCACGCCCAACAGGTCCAGAGCCATATCGATCTGTTCGCGAAGGACTTCCTCCGGATTATCATCCTGGAAGCTGGTGCAGTTCTCCTTCCACTCGGCGACCATTTCCTCATCGATGTAATCCTTCAGATTCACTTCGCGGGCGCTGTCTTCCTGGGCATATTCCACCAGCAAATCGAACTCGTCCTTCACTGACGGGTGCACTTCCACCTGGT
>JAJYSD010000102.1 GCA_021793745.1 Bacillota bacterium | reverse complement strand
GAGGGCGAACACCCCGGTTCCGAAGAGGTGATCGATCGGGCGACCGATGCCCTGGCACAAGCCATGGCCACCCTTTCCGTCATTTTGAATCCGGCCCGCTTCATCATCGGCGGTGGCGTGGCTCGGGCGGGAGAGGCTCTGTTTCGTCCCCTTCGAAGGGCGTACCAGAAACGGGCGCTGCCTTCTGCGGCGGAGGGAGTCACCATCGTCCCCGCCCAGTTGGGCAATGACGCGGGGGTGATCGGAGCGGCCGGACTCGTTGCTCATGGGGGGAATGGAAACATATAATATAGAGAAAGCGGAGAAAAGGGGGGAGTAGAATGGACGCGGGCAAAGGCATCAACCTGGTGGTGATCACGGGCATGTCGGGTGCGGGCAAAACCGTAGCCGTACAAAGCCTGGAGGACCTCGGGTTTTTTTGCATTGACAACCTGCCGCCCATTCTGCTTCCCAAGTTTGTGGAGCTCCTGGAGCGATCCAAGGGGAAGCTGCGAAAGGCCGCGTTGGTGATCGATCTCCGCGGCAGGGAGTTCTTTTCCTCCCTGTTTGAGTCCCTGGACACCCTGGAAAAGCATCGGATTCATTATCAGATTCTTTTCCTGGAGGCCAGTGACCAGGCCTTGGTACGGCGGTACAAAGAGACCCGACGCCGCCATCCCCTCTCCCGGGATGGAACGCCTCTGGACGGGATCCTGCAGGAACGGAAACTCCTCGAGGAGATCAAAGGGCGAGCCCATCACATTATCGACACCAGTCACCTGAAACCGAGCCAGCTGAAGGAAAAGATCGCCGCCCGATTCGGCCGCTCCGAACAGGAGCAAATGACGGTCACCTTCCTTTCCTTCGGTTTCAAGTACGGGGTTCCCATCGACGTGGATCTGGTTTTCGACGTCCGGTTTTTGCCCAATCCCCACTATGTGAAATCCCTTCGCCCCCATACCGGAAAGGATGCGGATGTATACGAATATGTGATGAAATGGGAGGAGACCCGGAAGTTCGTTGACAAGTTGAAGGATCTTTTGGCCTTCCTCCTCCCCCATTATCACCGGGAAGGGAAGACGCAGCTGGTGGTGGGGATCGGATGCACGGGGGGGAAACATCGTTCGGTGGCCATCGCGGAGCATCTTTCCCGGATTTTCGGTGAAAAGGAAAGCTGTCGGGTTGCGCATCGGGATATCAGGAAGGATGCGTAAAGAAATTGAGGTGTCAAGGATGAAAGATTACCCCATGGGAGAGTCCCGCCGTCCCCACGTCGTGGCGATTGGCGGGGGGACGGGGCTGCCGGTTTTGTTGCGCGGGTTGAAGAAGGCCCACGTCGATATTACCGCCGTCGTGACGGTGGCGGACGATGGGGGAAGCTCCGGACGCCTCCGCAACGATATGAAAATGCCTCCCCCCGGGGATGTGCGCAATGTGCTCATCGCCCTGGCCGATACGGAACCGCTGTTGGAAAACGTGCTGCAACACCGTTTTACCAACGGAGACGGCCTGGCGGGGCATTCGCTGGGCAACTTGATGCTGGCGGCGCTGAAGGAGATCACCGGCGATTTCACCCAGGCCATCGAGGAGATGAGCCGCGTGCTGGCGGTGCGGGGACAGGTGCTGCCGGCCAGTTCGCAGGATGTGGTGCTGATGGCGGAGATGACCGATGGCACCATCATCCGCGGAGAGTCGCAAATCCCCAAGTCCGGGAAGAAAATCCGACGCGTCTTTCTGCACCCGCCCCACCCCGATCCCCATGAAGAGGTTCTCGATGCCATCGCCCAGGCGGATGCCATCGTCATCGGCCCCGGAAGCCTCTATACGAGCATTTTGCCCAACCTTCTGGTGAGGGGGGTGGCCGGGGCGATTCGCGCATCCGAAGCCGTCAAGGTCTACATCTGCAACGTGATGACGCAACCGGGAGAGACCGACGGTTTTACCGCCTCGGATCACGTCCAGGCGATTTACGATCATGTCGGGGACCGCTTTTTTGACACGGTGGTTGTCAACAACGCGGTACCGCCGCCTGCAATCCAGCAAAAGTATGCTGCGAAAGGGGCGGACACCGTTCTTCCGGATATCGATCGTCTCAAGGATTTGGGGTGTCATGTGATTGCCGACAATCTGCTGCTGTACGGTTCCGATTCCTACCTGCGCCACGATGCCGACCGGCTCAGCTGGCACATCCTCAAACTGATCAGAAGCCGGAAACGGCGCCGCTACAGCGGATAAGAGAAGAGGTGGCCCCATGTCATCCTTTGCCGCCCAATCAAAAAACGAGCTGACTCGGGTGGAATCCCCTCCGTGTTGCCGGAGGGCGGAACTGTCCGCCCTGGTACGGATCAACGGGACGGTTTCCCTCCACCGCCGCTCCATCGTATTGGATGTGACCACGGAAAACGCTGCCATTGCGCGGCACATCTTTACGCTGTTCAAGGGATTGTACGGGATCCATCCGGAGGTTCTGGTCCGCAAGAAGGTGCGGTTGAAGAAAAACAATGTTTACTTCAACCGCCTCACCGAGGATGCGAAGCGGGTGCTCCTGGACCTGAAAATCCTGCAAAGGGGACACGGGGACAGGCTCACACAAACGGAAGGCATCGATCCGGAGCTGATCCGGTCCTCCTGCTGCCGCCGCGCTTATCTTCGCGGGGCATTCATGGCCAGCGGTTCCGTGAACAATCCCGACAGCGGCTCCTATCATCTGGAGATCGTCACCACTTACCAGGACCACGCCGCGGCCATCTGCCGCCTGATGAACCGGTTTCACCTTCACGCCAAAGTGATCGAAAGAAAAAAGGGATATGTGGTTTATATTAAGGAAGGGGACAAGATCGGGGAGTTTCTCAGCATCATCGGCGCCCATCAATCGCTGCTCCATTTCGAAGATGTCCGGATCATGAAGGATATGCGCAACTCGGTCAACCGCCTCGTCAACTGCGAAACGGCCAATTTGAACAAAACGATCCAGGCGGCGATGCGCCAGATTGAAAACATCCGGCTGATCGAACGGGAACTGGGGTTGGATCAATTGCCCGCTCGGTTGCGGGAGGTCGCCGAGGTGCGGTTGAAGTATCCCGAGATCACCTTGACGGAGTTGGGACAGATGCTTCCCGGCGGAAAGGTGAGCAAATCGGCGGTCAATCACCGCCTGCGCAAGCTGGATGAAATTGCTAACCAGCTGCGGCGCCATACGGAGGGTTAATCACCCGGCTTTTACTCCACCGGGTTCCACATCATTGATTTGCAAACATGCCAAGAGGGGGAAAACGAAATGGTAGAAAAACGCGTTGTCGTCAACCTGCAAACCGGTCTCCATGCCCGTCCGGCCGCCCTGTTCGTTCAGGAAGCGAACAAGTACACTTCGGAAATTTTCGTCCAGAAGGAAGAGAAGAAGGTTAACGCCAAGAGCATCATGGGAATCATGAGCCTTGCCGTGGCCAAGGGAACGGAGATCGTCATCTCTGCAGACGGTCCTGATGCCGAAAAAGCGGTGGAGGCCCTCGCGGAAATGGTCAGCAAAGAAGAGGCTTAAAGAAAGCTGGAGGAGAGCCGGAAGTGGCGAGAAAGGCCATCAACTCCTTTTCGGAGATCATGGATTGGATTGAGGAACTGGTTTCGATGGAGACCCTCAAGAAGGCGATCCGTCACGACATATCGGCCTTGTCCGAGGTGAATCTGCTTCTTCGCGAACCGATTCATCTGATGTATCTGCGCGCTCTGGATAAGGTGAATCAGCAACTGCAGGATATCCGGAAAAAGTTGAATTCTACGGATGTGAAGATCGTCAACATCGAGCAGAAGGAAGATACCTGCGAAGTGGTTGTCCGCATCGGGGACAACGATTTTCACTATCCCTTTCTCAACGAACATATCCGGGCGCGGTGCTCGGAGAAATTCCGCCTCTACTGCCGGATGTAGGTGCGGGGACAGACAAACCGATGGTGGTTCGAGATGGGCGTCGTTTCGGCGCCAATTTTTTTCTTTACGTTTTTGTGGCGCTTCTCCTCCGGCGGTTGATTCTTTCGCCCTGAAGGAGCATGATGGAAGCGAAGGATCCGGGAAAGGGGGCTTGTTCATCGTGCCGAGGAGCTTTGTCCATCTTTCCTACCTGTTTTTTGCGTTGGTGGCTGTATCCGGGGTTTGGATGCGCGCTTTCCCCTTTGCTCCTGTATCCTTCGTCCCTTATCCCCATGTGCTCCACGCCCATTCCCACTTTGCTCTTCTGGGTTGGGCGTTTTTTGGCTGCTTCATCCTTTTTCTCCGCATTTACGGACCCCGCGTGCGCCAAAAAAGGCAAGCCACCGTGGCGGCCTCGGCCCTGGTCGGGATTTCCCTGGCGATGTTGATCGCCTTTTTGTATCAGGGTTATGGACCGATATCCATCGCCGCGTCGACGCTGCATATTTTTGTGGAATACTGGATCGCCTTTATCATCTATCGGACGATCCGGCAAAACCCTTCCTTTTCCGAAATCGGGGCCCGTTTTATCTACGGCTCCCTGGTCGCCCTCGTCCTCTCTTCCGTCGGGCCTTATTCCCTCGCCTACATCGCTGCCCGGGGATTAAAGGAAACGGCCTGGTACGACATGGCCATCTATTTTTATTTGCATTTCCAATACAATGGATGGCTCCTGCTGTTTTTGATCGGAACCTTCGTCCTCCTGCTTCGGCGGAGGGAGATCCCCCTGGATGAGAGAAAGCTGAAGATCGGGTTCTGGATGTACCTGATCGCATTGTTTCCAGGGTATTTTCACTCCATCCTGTGGGCGGAACCGGGACCGGTTGCGGAAGGGCTGGCCGCTGCGGCGGGGGTCGCCCAGTTGTTGGCCATCGTTCTCCTATTGGGGTCCTTCAAGGAAGGGTGGCGCTCTCTGCAAAGGCATTACCCCAGGCTGATCACCGCCGGCCTCTTTTTGACGATGCTGGTGCTTGGGATCAAAAGCCTCCTGGAGCTGGGACTCCTTGTACCGGCTTTGGCGGAACGCATCTACGAAAGCCGCAGCGTGGTGATCGGTTACCTGCATCTGGTCCTGCTGGGATTTGTCAGCCTGTTCATCCTTCTCCAGTACGGGATGGCCGGCATCTGGAGGGCCGACCGGCGGATTCGGTATGGATTGACCGTCTTTTACGGGGGGTTTTTGTTGACGGAGGTTCTGCTGTTTTTGCAGGGATTGGCGGAATGGACCGGCGCGCCGCAGATCCCCTACACCCCGGAGGGGCTTCTGTTGGCCAGCCTGATGCTCCTGTTCGGGATCGTTCTGATGTGGTGGAGCTTTGCCCGGGGGGGCACCGAGGACTGAAGGGAAGCCTGCTTTTTTAAAAAATGGCTTGTTTTTCGTCGAGGGTTTTATCTATAATGAATTGGAAAACACCTGAATTCGTCATAATCTTACAGGAGGAACGTAAATGTCCAATCTGTCGCTGAAACAGCAGTTGAGCCAAGAGCAGTTGGCGGTGGTTCAAAGTGAGATGGAACTCAAGAAAAAGTCGATGGTAGTGGCGTACCTGTTTGCTTTCTTTCTGGGGATTTTTGGTGCCCATCGGTTTTATGTGGGGAAGACGGGAACGGCCGTCGCGCAGTTGGTGCTCACCCTCCTCGGAATTATTACAATGTTCATCTATGTTGGATTCCTTCTGATCTGGATCGTTGGCATCTGGGTTTTTATCGATTATTTTTTACTCTATGGTTATGTCAAACGCTTGAATGAGGATATCGAAAAGGAGATCATCGCGCAAGTCATGCGCCAAAGCGCGTAATCTCAGGCTTTTGAGGTTAAGGAGCTTTCTGGATCGAAAGAGCTGTCTGGGGGAGCCGAAAAAAGCGGAGGGCATCGCCCTTCACGAGGCTGCAGACAGGG
>JAJYSD010000101.1 GCA_021793745.1 Bacillota bacterium | reverse complement strand
ATCTCAATTGCTCCCGTAACTCTTATCCACATTGTTCGGGTCCTCATACCATTCGTAAATCTGGATCACCGCATTTTGCAACATCCGGTCCACCCGGGACAAATTCTGCAATTGGGGAATATTGAGGAATTCAAACAGATTATAAACCTGATCGCAAAACTCCGGCATCGAAGCGGTTTTGGACAGGCTTTCGTCAAAGAGGCAGAACAGCTCGACCCGCTTGCCGCGGGACCACAGCCGATCCAACAAGGGAACCATATCCTGATCCGCGCTCACGATCACGAAGGTCGAAACCTCGGGAATCTGATACAGTACTTCCATGGCGTCGAGACACAGCTGGATATCGGCGGCATTTTTGCGTTCATCCCCTCCCCTTCCGTTGCCGTAAACCTGATGGATATGCACCCGCTTCCGCTGCAGGCTCGTCATCGACAGATCCAGCTGTTCAAAATCCGCATAGGCTTCCATCATCCGGATCGACCGTTTTCCGTAGTGCTCCTGCAGGCGCAAAAAAAGATTGTGGCTGGGATCCTGGTGATCGGGATCGAGATGGTACTTCCTCAATCCATAATAAACATTTTCTAAATCAATAAAAATGGCAATATGCTTATCGGATTCCATGTAAACAATCCCCCATCCCCCTTCATCATAATGCATGTTTACTTCTACATGCCAGAGGGGGAATCCTTTTGGAACCGATCGCCTTTTTTGCAGCCGGTTGAGAGACGGGGTCTTATAAAAATCGCCAAGGAGCGGCGGTCGCTACACCAAGACCCCCTTCTGCGCGCCGGCACGGTGAAAAAGACCGCCGGAAAGGCGGCGGTCGGGGCATGATGTTCCCCGGCGCTTATGCGGAAAAAACCGCCCCGAAGGGCGGCTTTCCTTCACTTAACGGGTTTCAGGAGGTGTTTGAACAGGTTCCTCGTGAATCACTTCGTCAATGGCCCGGGCTTCCTCCCCCTCCGTCAGCGGATCATTTTCAAAGATCACTTCGTCGGCAGCCAAGGGGACTTCTTCCCCATCCCGCCGAACCCCTTCGGGAAAGCCTCGGTTGCGGTCCATTTCCTTTCACCTCCTGCCATGGTCCCTAAGCGGGTTTCCCCTTAATATGCGCCGTTTGTCCGGATCTAAACGGGCAAATCCGTCACCGGGGAACGGGACCGGTGTAGACGGAATCCGGTCGGATCAACCGGTTGTGGGCCGCCTGTTCCATCGCGTGCGCCGCCCAGCCCACCACCCGGCTGCAGAGGAACGTGGCGGTGTAAAGCTCCCTGGGCAGGCCGACGGCGCGGAAGATGGCAGCGGCATAATATTCCACATTGGTGCGGATTCTCCGCCCCGGTTTGTATTCCTCCAACAGCCGCAGGGCCTCCTTCTCCACCTGCACCGCCAGGCGGAACCACGGCTCTTCGGCGGCCAGGCGGACGGCGATGTCCCTCAACGCCGCTGCCCGTGGATCCTCCGTTTTGTAAATGCGATGGCCGAACCCCATCAGCCGATCGCCCTTCGCCAGCTGTTCCCGGATCCACGGTTCAATCCGCTCCTCTGTACCGATTTCATCCAACATGCTTTCCACTCCCGACGGCGCTCCGCCGTGCAGGGGCCCCTTCAACGCCCCGATCGCCGCCGCGATGGCGGAGATGAGATCGGAACGGGTGGACGTGACCACCCGCGCGGTGAAGGTGGAAGCATTCATCCCGTGTTCCGCCGTCAAAACGAAGTAAGCCTCCAGCGCCCGGACGTGGGCGGGGGCGGGAACCTTCCCCTGCAGGAGATACAAATAGTGGGCCGCGTGGGAAAGATCCGGTCGGGGTTTTGGCACCTCGGAACCCTTCAGATGATGGAGACGCAGGGCGATGATCGTAGGCAGCAGAGAAGCGATGCGGATCGCCTGTTCCTCCGTGGGAGGCCCTTCGAAGGACGGACTTCCCAGGGCGGAGACCGCCGTCCGGATCACATCCATCATCGCCGTTTCCCGGGGAATGCCAGCGATGAGCTCTTGAAGAAACGCCGGGACGACACGCGCTTCCGCCCACCTGCGACGCTCCCGCTCCCTTTCGGCGGTGTCCGGCAGGCGCCCCTTCCACAAAAGGTGGGCCACCTCCTCGAAAGAGCGGGCACCGGCCAATTCCTCCGCCCGGCAACCCCGGTAGATTAAGCGCCCTTTCTCCCCGTCCACCAGCGAAATCCCCGTTTCCGCCGCTACAATCCCTTCCAAACCCGGTTTAACCTTCATCATTACACCTCCGCAAGTCAACGTCCACCTTCAACATACCGGAACTATTGTATAAAAACAATTTTATTGTTATTATTATTTCGATAAACATCAGTTATTGAAAGGACCGTCGACATGCATATCCAGCAATTGATCACCTTTTTAGAAGTGGCGAAGAGGCGCCACTTCCGGAAAGCCGCTGAACACCTGCGGCTCACTCAGCCCGCGGTGAGCGCCCAGATCCGGGGACTGGAGGAGGAGTTGGGTTTTTCGCTGTTTCAACGCCATCCCTTCGCCCTCACCGCAGCGGGAAAGGCGTTTCTCCCCTACGCCAAACAGGTCCTCTCGCTGATCGAGGAAGGGAAGTTGGCAGCCCTCGATTCCGAGAACACCCTTCCCGAAGAGGTGACCGTCGCCGTGTCCTCCGGGATGGCGATGCCCATCCTGGCGCGTCTTCTCAAGTATTTTCGCCAGGAGCATCCGCGGGTTCGCGTCACCATCCGAACCAAAAACCGAACGGAATTGATCCGGGGCTTGCGGGACGGGGAGGTGGACATCGGCATCGTGTACGGTATTCCGGAACATCGCCACATCCGCTCCCAGGTCATCCACTACGACACCATCACCCTCATCGCGCCGGCGGATCACCCGGTGGCTCGCGCTCCCTTTCTCCCCCTGGAACGGATCGGTGCGATTCCGCTTCTCGCCCTCTCCTCCGAAACCGAGGAACAACAGTTGATCAATCGCCTCCTGAGGGAACGGGGGATCTATCCTCCCATCGCCGTTGAATTGAGAAGCGTGGAAGAAATCCTCCGGATGGTCGCCCTCGGCTTCGGTCCGGCGCTGGTACCGAAGCTGGCTCTGCAGGGAACGGGGGAGCCGGGGGTTCGGGAAGTGCGAATCACGGGCCTGGAAGTGCAGTGGCCGGTGACGCTGGTGGTTCCCTACCGGCGAATTCTTTCCGCGGGCTTCCGCCAGCTGATGGATGACATTTGCGGCATTTACCCCTCGGAACCGGAGGCCTAATCGAAGGAGAGCCGGGGCGATATTTCACCGACTGGTCGCCCCGAGCACCTTTGAACCGGAGCCGGTGACGGGAGCTTTATTCAAAAATAAAAAAAGACTCCCCTTGGATTCGGAGTCTCAAGCCGCAGCAAATCGCGTTTTGGGAAAGATCCCCTCCGGGGCAAAGCCCCCGGCTAACCGGGGAGAAAGGCGCTGTCTGGTTTGATCCAACCCATCTATCTTTCACCGGGAGAAGGCAGGACCCGCGTGTATAGATCGGCCAGTTTCCGCTCCAGATCATGAATGATTTCCCGTCCGTCCTCCCTGGTGATCAATCCTGCTCGAACAGCGAAATCAATCTCACGGGAAAGACCGAACATCTGGGTATCCAATACCTCTTCGTAGAGTGGGCATTTGGGCGCTGTCAGGTTTTCCAGCTGAACAGCGATCAATTGCTGAATTTTTTGAGCGTCCTCCCGCAACAATTGCAAGGCACGCTGACTTAAATCGACCTGAGTCGGCGTCCGCAAACCAAACCCCCCCATCCACCGTTAATCAACGGTTTGGAGAACGATACACCGGCTGTTGACATCGTTCCCTTCACCGCTTGGCATCCATCCCACTCGTCAACAGCCTCAGAGGATTCGCTTTTTTTCAGTTTAACACGTTCCTTAGAGCTTTGCAAAGAATGGGCGGAAAACTGGGGATCTTTCCGGAAGCGAGAAAGGGAGGGTCGGGCCGAAAACCGGGAAGCGACGGGAGGATCCGCACCTTTGGCCGCCGAACCACGAAAACCCCCAGGGCAGCGGAGACCGTGGAGCGATCGCCGGTCCCATCTTCATGTGAGTCGCGATGCGGAGGCGAACCCCTCCGGGAAACGGATCAAAAAATACTGAGCCCCAGCTTTTTTGAAAAATCCTCCAGCAGGCGAACGCCGGTGATGCTGTTTCCCTTTTTGTCCAGGGCCGGACCGAAAACTCCGATTCCCATCCGACCGGGAACCAAAGCCATGATCCCTCCCGACACACCGCTCTTGGCGGGAATCCCCACTCGGATGGCGAACTCCCCCGAAGCATTATACATTCCGCAGGTCACCATGAAGGTTTTAGCCAGGCGGGCGATATCCCCGGGGATCACCCGCTTTCCCCGGAGGGAAATCCCGTTTTGGGCGAGGCAGAGGCCCATACGGGCCAAATCGCGACAATCGACACAAATGGAGCATTGCCGGAAATAGACGTCCAGCGTCTCCTCCACGTCGTCGATCACCCCGCTCCCTTTGAGGAAATATGCCAATGCCCGGTTTCGATCGGCGGTGTCCCGTTCAGACTGGTAGACAGACCGATTGATGTCGATCCCCGGGTTGTCCGCCATCTCCCGAACCAAATGGAGGATCCGCTCCACCCGCTCTTCGACGCTGCCTCCCTGGATCAGCGAACTGACGGCGATGGCGCCGGCATTGATCATCGGATTGAGGGGCTTGGCTTCGCGGGCGATCTCCAATTTATAGATTGAATGAAAAGGGTCGCCGGTGGGCTCCATGCCCACCTTCGAAAAGACCTTCTCCTCCCCGTGGTCCATCAGGGCGATCATCAGGGCGATCAGTTTGGAAATGCTCTGCAGGGTGAACCGGTCTCGATACGCGCCGGCGGTATGCATCTTCCCTGCGCGATCGACCACCGCCATCCCCAGCAGGCGGGAATCCTGTTTGGCCAATTCCGGGATATATTCCGCCAGCTTCCCCTCCCTCGCAGCGGGGCGATGTTTTTCCACCAGAGATTCCAAGAGACGTTGCATCCACACACCCCATTTGTCCGTCTTGCTCCCTTTATTCTTCTCCACCCGCCGGTCAGGTATAATGAAAAGGGTTGAAAAACGGAAACATGGAGGAATCCGCCATGAATGACGTGATATTGATCACCGGAGCCGTCACTTACCAGATCAACCTCGACCCCACGGTTTGGATTTTCGATGACCGAAAAAGCGAAATGAGCGAGTGGATCCCCGGTGTGGAGGGGTGGGGAATGAAGCTGGGACCCTTCCTGGAAAACGCCCAACCGGACCCCAAGGCCACCAAGGTCATCTGTCATCAATCGACCGGGGAAAAGGTCGTCCTATCCATCGATCAAGCCCGAAACGCCATCCTGCGGTTCAGCCGCGACGGCAAGCCGATCCGCCCCGACGGACCGGCGCTCCTCTATCTGGCCGACGGGAGCAACGCCGATCAACCGATCGGTTATTTGACCCGGTTGGAAGTGATCTGCGACGATGAGGCCCCGTGAAACGAAAATGGGTGTGCTGCCTCGATCCTAGGCAGCACACCCTCTCGCCATCAATCGAGGATGTAAAAGGTGGCGGTGGACAGCGCAATCCGCCGGCCCCTGTCGTCGAAGATCTCACATTCCCCGACGGCTAGGCGCTGCCCCCGGTGGACCAGGCGGGCCCGGGAAACCAGTTCCCTTCCTCTCCCGGGGCGGAGATAATTCACCTTCATCTCCGCGGTAACCGCTACTTTTCCCGATGGGAGGCTTCGGTTGATCAGCGAACCGATCGTGGAATCCGCCAAGGAAGCGATGATCCCGCCGTGGACATTTCCTCCCCGGTTCCGCATGAAGGGCGTGATCG
>JAJYSD010000100.1 GCA_021793745.1 Bacillota bacterium | reverse complement strand
TCACCCAGGCCAACATTCACTATATCCGCGAACACATGCGGGTCGGTTTGCCGGTTCAGGGACCGGAGGACCCGGAGATCCGGAGGATCCGCGTCATCGACGATTAAGCAAACATAAAAAAACCCCGCCCCGGGGTTCACCCGTGTCCGCACCGGACACGATTTTTTTGGAGAAGGAGCGACCTACCGCCGTTCTTCCCGCGAAGATTTCTCTTGGCATCCCGGACACGTTCCGTACAGAACGCCGGCCTTTTCCGTCTCCATGTAATCGACAATCGCATCGCAGCTTTGGCAGACGATCACTTCCATCAATTTTTTCGTCTCCTCTCCTACATTGAATTGAAAGCGCTTCAAACGGTATGACATTTATAGTATAATAAGTTATACCATTTCGGTCAATGGGGACTGATTAATATCCCCTATCTTCCTGATGACAAAAAAAGGGTGAATCGATTCACCCTTGCCGCTGGCACGGTTTCCTTGCGGAAAAGCGCCTTTCCGATCCGGCGGGCAAATCGATCCACCCGGTTGGGGATTTCACCCAAATGTTTAGATCTCCGATTCGGATTCCATCGACAGGGCCGGGAGATTGGTGCGGAAGAACACGGCCAGTTCCTCGGCCTCCTTGAGGGACCGCAGATTGTACACCTGCTGCAGATACTCCAAGTTTTCGATATCCTCCAGCGAAAGAAGCGACGATCTCCCGGTCTGCATGCAGATCACCAGGGGTTTTCCAAAAAACATCTTTGTATAGATAATCCCGAAATCGTAACGCCCATGTTCGGAAACAAAGCCCACAAAGCGAACCTTCACCTGTTCGGATTCATCGTACAGTCGCTCGTAATGACTCATACTCGTTCCCCCTTCGTACAGACTTTCTTCTCTTGAATCACCCTCACTTTCCTGTTTGGAATATCGGCTCAACCCTGAAAAACGCGTCTTGTTTCTTTACCCCTTTTTCCATATTCCGAAACGCCTTAATCGTCCCGCGAAGAATTGCACTCCTCCACCTTCGCCTCCAGCAAGGATGCGATTTCGCGGAACAGCGCGAGATCTTCTTCGTCGATACCGTCCTCCGGCTCCCCGATGACAACCAGCTCTCCGATGAGATGATGCCCCCTGTAGAAGGGCACCAACACTTCGGTCCATCGGCCGACCCGTTCCCGGACCAATTTGCCCCGGGCAGCCGCCAGACTGTGCAATCCCTGTCCGAACCGGATCACAGGCGGATGCGAACTGTAACCGGCATGATGAAAGCGCACAAACTCATAGCCATGGGTGAGGTAGATGCCGACGTAACGATACGTGGGGACATGCTCGTACAGGGTTTCAATCACATACCGGTATAAAGCCTCGATATCCCCTTCCAACTTGTCCGCTACGACGCCGATTTTGGAGCGGATTTCATCCATGAGGTCCGCCTTGCGCATCGGATCATCCCCCATCGACTCCTCTGGGTGTTCTATCAGTGTATCACAGGGCGAGCTGTGAAACAATATATTTTCGGAAATATTTTAAGTTTTGAATGAACAGGGCCGGCTACCGGTCCTGATGCCCTTCGTCCCGATTGTAAAGGGATCCGCCGAAGTGTTAAGATGAAAAAGGATATCCAGTAACAAGGGACTCTTTCAATCAATCAGAGGTGAAAACATGGGCAACCGCGCATGGATTCGTTTGGTGGAAAATTCGACCCAGACAGAGATTTCCTTGCAAGACGTCAAGGATCAGTTGGAGCGGTACATCGACATGGCTTCCCGCACCGGAAACCAGCTGGATTGGACGTATGCGGAGGCGGCTTTTCCCTATACGATGGAGGAACAATCGAAAAACGAGAAAAGCTGGCTCGTCTTAAAGGGAAAAGAACCCAAGATGTACCGCGGTCTGATCATCGGCGTGGAACAAGAACCTGCTGACAAAGGGGGCCGATACACCATCCAAATCCTCATCCCCCCCGGAGCCACCCATGGGGATAAAGCAAAGGCCAACGAATTTTGCCGCTATCTCGCCAAGCAGTTCCAGGGTGAACTCCATCTCTTTAACGGTCGGGTTATGTACTTTTACCCCCGGAAATAATCCGGGAAACCCCTCTCTCCCGTTGACGGGCACTTCCCGCCCGTCATCTTTATTTTTTTCCATGGCCTCCGCGTCCACCGGGATCCCCTTGCCAAAATGTTCCGCTTCTCATCCGCACAAGAAGCGGATATTCTATATATAGAACATTTGTTCGGGGAGTGTGAAGCATGGAGCGGAAACGGATTGTTCTCCTGGCGGATATGAACGCGTTTTACGCCAGTGTGGAACAAGCCCTCAACCCTTCCCTGCGCAACCGTCCGATCATCGTGTGCGGCGACCCCTCCCGGCGGCACGGCATTGTGCTCGCCGCTTCCTACGAGGCCAAGGAATACGGCGTGGAAACCGGAATGGCGGTATTCGAAGCGAAGAGGCTGTGTCCGCCGGCTGAGCTGGTTCCTCCCCGCATGGGCACCTATCTCCGCATATCGGCGCATATCGTGGACATTTTAAGCCAGTTCTCCCCGCTCGTCGAACCTTTTTCCGTCGATGAAGCCTTTGTGGAGCTGACCGGGTGTGAAAAGCTGTTTGGCGAAGGAATCGAGGCGGCCCGCCGCATCAAGGAACGAATCCTCCGGGAAACGGGAATCCGCTGTTCCATCGGTGTGGGCCCCAACAAGTTGCTGGCCAAAATGGCTGCAGAAATGGAAAAGCCGAATGGGCTCACCCTCCTGACGGAAGAGGATGTTCCCAAACGGCTGTGGCCCTTGCCGGTCATCCGATTGTTCGGCGTCGGTCCGCGGATTTCCCAACACCTGAAGCGAATGGGCATCCGCACCATCGGAGATCTGGCCCATACGGATCCTGCACTTCTTCAGCGGCGGTTTGGAATCATCGGCCGGGTGCTTCACCTCTCGGCCTGGGGCATCGATTCCAGCCCGGTCGATCCCCGCAGCCTGGATCAAAACCGGTCCATCGGACATCAATTCACCCTTCCGAGGGATTATACGGAGGAAAGCGATCTGCGCACCGTCCTGCGCGAACTGGCGGAGGAAGTGGCCGGTCGGGCCCGCGGGGGCGGCTATAGGGGCCGTACGGTCTCCCTCACCCTGAGGAACTTTGATTTCGGTTCCATCCACCGCTCCCTCACCCTTCCCGAGCCGACCAATATCGGCCGGAGGATATTCGAAGGGGCCGAGGTTCTCCTCCGGCATTACTGGGATCACCGGCCCATCCGCGCGATCGGGATCACCCTGAGCAACCTGTCCTCCGACCGGGTGATGCAACTGGACCTGTTCGGGAAACGGGAAAGGGAACAACGGCTGGCGAAAGCGATCGACACCATCCGCGACCGATTCGGACCGACCAGCATCTTGCTGGCCCGATCCCTCACCGGGGCCAGCGTCTTCGCCGACCGGGCCGGTAAAATTGGCGGCCACCGCATCTGAACCTCACCGATCCAAGACCCTCCGGAGAATATGGCGACGCTCGGCGGGGGTAAAGTCATCCCACAGCCACTGGTCGTAAATAAACAGGTCCAGATGAAGATGCATTCCCGAATCGAGGCCCTTAACCCCCTGGCTGGTGCCCGAGTTTCCGACATAGCCGATAACCTCTCCCTGCTTTACCTTTTTTCCGACGACGATGTCGTCGTCAATCCGGCTCAAATGGCAATACCGGGAGAGCACTCCCTTTTTATGTTGGATCCATACGGACCGGCCCCGCATTTTATCGAGAATGTATTGCGGCGTCTGTCCCCCGTTTTGAGCGCCGATTTGAAGATAGCGGTTCCGCTCCGCTTCGGACATCTCCTGATAGTCGTGGTCGGCGCGAACCACCACTCCATCCGCCACCGAAAGCACCGGGGTTCGGGAGTCGATGGAAATCCGACTGGTCCAGCTGTAATAATCCAACCCTTCGTGAACCCCATTTCGGTAGGGGCGCTCGGCGCCGGGCAGGTGCGAATCCTTCGTGCTCACCTGGGCTCCTTGAATCGGCGTTTGGAGAAAGGAGAGATAATCGATCAGTCCCTCCGGGTCACCCTTGGGGAGCTTCGGCCGCCGGGTCTCCGCCAGGGCCGGAACCGACGCATTTTGTTCGATCAGGGCGTATTCCTCGCGAACCTCCACCTGTCTGCCCAATCCCTCTTCCACCACGACCGCCGGAATCCGTATTTCCTTGTCACGGATGATGGGGGATGCCTCCACGGGCAGATAGATCCCGTTTCGGTTCAAAACGGGCGCTTCCCGCAACATGGTCAATTGAACCGTCCCCTGGCGGATCGTGAGAATCCCTTCCTGGGCATCGTACTCATAATCGATTCGCAACTTTTCCTTCAAATCGGAGAGGCGAAAGGTGATTTCTCCCTCTTCCTTCCGGTAAGGCACCTCCACTTTGGCGGACAGCGCCTTCCCCGGGCTCTTGGAACGAGGGGGGGAGGCCGCCTGTTCCTGCTGCTCCGGGTCCTGCTGCCACGGCAGGTGCTGATTTAAAAAATTATATGGAACAAACATCCACAGAAAAACGATGAGAATGGCCACCGCGATGAGTAAAGTCGTTCTTCCCATGGATATCTCCTTACCCAAGTTTTTATCCATCTCATTTTAACACAGTCCGGGTACACCGACCAGAAACTTCAATTTGGAGAGAACAGCACCGGCGGAAATGAAAAAAGCACCTCGCCGAGAGGTGCTTTTGCTTGGTGGGCAGTATAGGAATCGAACCTATGACCTCTTCCGTGTCAAGGAAGCGCTCTCCCTCTGAGCTAACTGCCCAAAACGGGTGGTCATGGTGGGCCCAACAGGACTCGAACCTGTGACCAATCGGTTATGAGCCGACCGCTCTACCAACTGAGCTATAGGCCCACATTTTGGCGGAGCTGACGGGATTCGAACCCGCGATCTCCTGCGTGACAGGCAGGCATGTTGACCCCTACACCACAGCTCCACGGAATCGGGCTTGATAGCCCGTTATCCCCGTTTTGAATTGGTTGCGGGGGCAGGACTTGAACCTGCGACCTTCGGGTTATGAGCCCGACGAGCTACCGACTGCTCCACCCCGCGTCGATGGCCTCAAGTGAGGGACAGCTATAACTATACAACATGTTCCCGAATAATGCAAGGGGTTTTTCACTTTTTTTTGCTTCCTGTTTCATCCTTGTGCCAGATGTACCGAACACCGTATCGTCCGCCCTTCGAACGGAACACCTCCACTTCGGCGGGGCTGTCATAGCCATAAATCCACCAATCCTCCAACATCCGCGCGGCCAGACACCGGGCTTGAAAGCGAGAATCGTACAGTTTGGCCCAGTAAATCCAGCAACTCATGCTTTTCCCTCCTTCGGAACCCGTGATTCCCTCCTCCACCGATAGTGTATCACCCGATGCCGGTTTCATGCCGTCCGGACCTTTGCACTTTATGGAGCGGCGAAAATCCCTCCCATCGGACTCCATCCCGTCAACCCGCAGACTGCCCCCGCATTTTTTCCGTTTCCATCTGCTCCTGCTCATCCCTCAACCGGTGAGCCAGTCGGCTGGAAGCCGCCGCGGCAATGCTGGCCACCAAATCATCCAAAAAGGTGTGGATCTGGCCGTTTTTCTTGGTATCCAGCCGCCCGATCACCCCGAGCTTCTGTTTGTCCAGATGGCCGAAGGTCGTGACAGCAATGCTGCCGTATCCGAAAACCGATCCCAACGCCAGGGTTTCGTCGCAACCAAACAGGCCTTCATCCGATTCCACCAGGGATTGAAGGGGCTCCGACAAACGCCTTTTTTCGGCCAATTGATCCAATTCCACGCCGACGAGAACCGCGTGCTGTATCTCCCGCTTCTCCAAAGATCGG
>JAJYSD010000099.1 GCA_021793745.1 Bacillota bacterium | reverse complement strand
TATACGGGACAATTTTTGAAGGAGAAGTTGGGAATCTGAGTAAGCTCGCAAGGGGTGGACGGATGTGAAGAGGTTTATCTGACCCGGGTGTTTCACCGGGAATCGATGCCGGGGAATCTGACGGGGGTGGTGGTTTGCTCTTCGCCGCCCCATCCAAGGGACTTGCGGCTTGTCTTCCGTCGGTTGGGATGTCCAGCGATTCGGGGAAATGGATGCACCGGACGTTTTCTCCCTACGAGGAGCTGTCTATTTGCACCCAGACCCTTCTGGCCGGTGCCGCAGCCCATCAGGGATCGGAGGATCGGGAGGCTTGCTCCTTTGAAACGGCGGTCGGTCCCGTGACGGTGCATCGGGATGAGGGACCATACGGGATCCGGCAGGATGTGGAGGCGGCCCGTCCGCTGGAGGAACCGTCCTCTCCCGACGGGGGCTGAAGAAGCGGCATCTGGAGGGAATACCGGCCGCCGCCGGCGTCGCCCGGCCAAGGCTGTACAATCCCCTTCGTTCCCGGGAGATTCTGTACCGGTTGACCTTTTCGCCGGAAACGGTTCTGTCGGAAACGGTTCTGAGAATAGGCCGGAGACAAGGATGGACTGGCCTATGCTTTTTTGCCGTGGTGGATGAGGGGCTGGTCGCTGCGCGGGTCTTTACCACTTCCCTGGGTGGCGGTGAAGCTGCGGCGACCGGAGGAGCAGCCCTCGGATTGATCGGTTACCATCGGTTTCGGCCCCTCGGATTGTCCGGGTGGAGCAGGGGCCGGCGGAAACGGAAAAAGGAGGATGCATCCGGCTCCGATGGAGCCTGCATCCCTGTCGGTGTGGCTGGGGAGTCCGGTGGACGTGTTGCTGCGGGGAACCCTTGTCGGAGTGGATTGATGGGAGAATTTGCCTGCTAAAGCGGATAGTGCCGGATTCCGAAGTGCAGAAACCCGCCCCAAAGGCAAATTCAGGCTTTTGACAAAGTATCGGAAGGAGGGCGATTTTTCGTCGAGCGACTCGCCACCGCGTGGAGCCGAGACGGAAAATCGCCTCCCTGCTTTTCATCCCGTTATATCCGCACTTCCGCGGCGAGCCGATAGAGGGGCAGGAGTTTGTTGAACGTCTCTTCAATGGTGTTCAGCAGCCGGTCCGGGTTTCCCACCACCGGGTCGTTGCGGTCCAGGTGGATACCGCACAGAAACTCCGCTTTTTTGACGTTTTCCAGACGGTCCAGCCGCTGCTTCATTTGATCCGGGGTCAATGCTCCCTTCCGAACCGCTCCCGGTTTGGTGTGATCATCGGACAGGATAAAGTGGTCGGGAATCGACGGCCAGATTTCCTGCAGCTGTTCTTTCAGGTTGCGGGCGAAGGCCCCTTTGTCCGGGGACTCGTAGATCAGGGCGAATACGATGAACAGATGTGTCTGCCACAGCCCCACCTGGAAATGGGGGTGGGATTTGTATCCCCGCTTGTTGGTGGCCCAGGCCACCCAGGTGTCATCCGGGGGATGAACGGTTCGACGGGCATGTTTGGCCACGTGCGCGTATACGGGTTCCCCCAGCCGGGAGGAGAGGAAGGGAACCACCGCTTCCCCGATCGCTTCCAATTTCGGGCGAACGCGCTCCTTCAGGGCCTCCATCCGGGGTTCCAGGCCCGGAATGGCAAAGACATCAAAATCTTCGCGGGTGAAACCGACCGGTTTCATGGCTTTCACCTACCCAGGCATCGTTTTTTTCATTCTATCACAAAGAGGGAGAGAGCCAAAAACAGACAGATTCGGTTCTGACCGGATCGTTTTTGGAAGAATAGGGAGAAGGGCCGTTCCTTTCTTTGCGGGTTGAACGTAATTTGGGACAAAGCGCTTTCATTCCTTCGACACGGGGCGGCTCGCGCTCTTCCGGCGGGGAATGTGCGGTCGATACCGTTTGGGTGGGGAGGGGTTTATTTTGATCTTCAGGGGGGCATCCTGTATCCTGACCGGTCATGGCAAAACATGGAGACAAGGAGAAGCCCCGATTCGGGTAGGAACTTACCATTGGAAAAAAGGGGTGCAGCGGAACAGTGGAACAGGTGATCAGAGCTTACAAATGCCGGGAACCTGAGAAACGGATCCCCGTTCTCCGCCTGGAGCTGGATTACGAGCTGGCCCTGCTTCACGAAGCGTTGGTCGAGAACAACACGCACCGGATCGATCAGTGCAAGGCGCGCCTGGAGGAACTTCGTCGGGAGATGTTGATGCTGGAAGCCCTGTAACGCTCCAAAAAACCCGGCCTTTCCAAAGAGGATTGAGCAATATCGTGTCGAAGGGTTGAAGTGTACCTCGTAGAGGTGCACTTTTTTCTGTTGATCGAAAATGGAAGGAGGCCGGGACCTTGGAGTGGAAAGTGACCCAGAAGCCGTTGACTCAATTGGCTGTTGACGGGATTGTCGTCCTGCACACCGAAGGCGGAGAAGCCGACGGCGAAGATGTGAAGGAAGTGGACGAGGTATTGGACTTTCGGATATCCCGGTTGATCGCCGATGGGGAGACCACCGGAAAATACGGGGAGATTACCCTGTTGCACACCTGGGACAAAATCCCCGCCAAACGGGTTTTTGTTTTGGGTTTGGGGAAGGCGGAGGAGCTGGATGTGGACCGCCTGCGCCAGGGTTTTGCCATCGTCGCCCGAAAGGCGGAGGAGCGGGGATTGAAGCATCTGGGCATCGCCTTGCCCGCATCCTTCGCCGCGGAAAAGAACGCGGCGGATCTGGTTCAGGCGGCCGTGGAAGGTGTGGAGCTCGGGGCCTATAGATATCGGGGATACAAGGGAGACAGCCGAGAAGCTTCCCTCACCTCCATTTTTTTGTCCCTTTCGGACTTGTCCCGGTCCGGAGTGGAGGCCGGATTGGAACGGGGGAAGGTGTTTGCCCGCGCCACCAATTTGGCCCGCACCTGGGTCAACGAGCCCGCCAATCGGCTCACCCCTGCGGCCTTGGCGGATCAGGCCGCGGAGGTGGCGAAGCGGAACGGACTCAAGGTGGACATTTTGGATGAGCAGCGGATCGAAGAGATGCGCATGGGAGGACTGTTGGCCGTTTCCCAGGGGAGCGCCCAACCTCCCCGGATGATTGTCCTCTCCTATTTCGGCGCTCCGGAGAGCCAAGAGGTGCTGGGTCTGGTGGGCAAGGGAATCACCTTTGACAGCGGAGGCCTTCAAGTCAAACCGGCCAAGTCCATGAACGGAATGAAGGATGATATGGCCGGTGCCGCCGCGGTGATCGCTGCGATGGAGGGAATCGGCACCCTCAAACCCCACAGCAACGTGATCGCGGTGGTCCCGGCCTGTGAGAACTCGGTGGACGGGAAGTCATACCGCCCGGGGGACGTAATCCAGTCCTTCAGCGGGAAAACGATCGAAATCGAACATACCGATGCGGAAGGAAGGCTGATTTTGGCCGATGCCCTCGCCTACGCCCGCCGGTTGGGGGCGACCCGGCTGGTGGATGTGGCCACCCTCACCGGGGCGATCGTGGTTGCGCTGGGCCGGGAAGTGACGGGGCTGATGACCAATGAGGCCTCCTGGGGCGAAGAGGTGAAAACCGCTGCCCGCCTGGCTGGAGAGCGGGTGTGGGAGCTTCCTATGGTTCCGGAGTACGAGGAATGGCTGCGCAGCTCGGTGGCGGATCTGAAAAACCACGGCGGCATCTCGGAGGCGGGTGCGATCCAGGGGGCGGCGTTCCTCAAACAGTTTGTCGAGGAGACGCCCTGGGTTCACCTGGATATTGCGGGAACCGCCTATTTTAACAAGACCAAGGGCATCCATTCCGAAGGCGGCACGGGCGTCGGCGTCCGCACGCTGATTCAGTTGGCCATCCGCTTTGCCGGTCGCTGAGCCTTAGAAGGCCAGATGGGGCCGGGGAGCGATCTTGTGAAAGCGAGGTACCGGGATTCCGACAAAATCGCTGCAAACAACCGAAGAAGGGGATGGCGCGATGAAGATCGTCCGTTATGAGCATCGGGGAACCGTCGGTTATGGGTTGTGGCGCGAAGGCTTCATCCACCCCGTCGCAGGAAGGCTTTTCGATTCCCTTTCCGAAACGGGGGAGCGCCTCCCGGAAGCGGAGGTCCGGCTTCTTTCCCCCCTGAGGCCCAACAAATTGATCGCCATCGGCCTCAATTATCGGGAACATGCCAAGGAGCAGGGCAAACCCCTGCCCGAGGAGCCGTTGCTGTTCCTGGTATCCCCCACCGCGGTGGTGGGACCCGGCGATGCCATTCGCCTCCCCACCCTGGAGCATCGAATCGATCATGAGGCGGAGTTGGCGGTCGTGATCGGCAGAGGAGGAAAGGACATTCCGCGGGAAAAGGCGGAGGAGTACATCTTCGGTTACACCTGTGCCAACGATGTTTCCAACCGGGTGTTGCAGGCTCGCGACGGCCAAAACACCCGGGCCAAATCCTTTGACACCTTCAAGCCCCTGGGCCCGGCGATCGCGACGGAGCTCGATCCGTCGGACCTGTCGGTTTGCTGCCGGGTGAACGGGGAGATCCGACAGGACGGCCGGACGTCGGATATGATCCACGCCGTTCCCGCGTTGGTGGAATTCATCTCCTCCGTCTTTCCCCTGGAGCCCGGTGATGTGATTTTGACGGGAACTCCGAGCGGTGTGGGTCCCCTCCGGCCGGGGGACTTGGTGGAAGTGACCGTCGAGGGAATCGGAACCCTTTCGAACCGGGTGGAGGCGGAATAGGCGGACGCCCTGCAGGGATGTCTGGACATGGATTTGAGGGAGGATTCGGTTTGGAGCGCAGCTGGAGGCTGCTCTGGGAGGAGCTGGTCCGTTGGAATCCGGAGCTGACGGTGGATGAATGGTGGGCAGGGGAAGATCGCTTTTTCCGATGTCTGGGGAGTGTGCTGGTTCAGCGGACCACATGGCACAATGCCAGGCGAGCGATCGAGGCGTTGAAAGGGCGTGGCCTGACCACTCCGGACGCGGTCCTTCAAGGGTCGGAGGAGGAATTGATGGCAGCCATCCGGCCCGCGGGTTTTTATCGAAGCAAAGTGCCGGCCCTCCGCAGGTTGTGCCGTTTGCTCCTCGAGGTCGAAAAAAGCGAAGAAAAGCATCCCGACCTCCGCGACCGATTGCTTCGAATCCGGGGAATCGGACCGGAAACGGCCGATACGATCCTGCTTTACGTGTTCGATCGGCCGGTGTTTATCGGGGACGCCTATGCCGAACGCATCGCCTCCCGCTGGTTCGGGGAGCGCTTCTCCAGGGAACGGATTCGGGAAGGGGTCTTGCGGGAGATATCCGATTGCCGTCAACTGCAACTGTTTCATGCGCTCCTCGTCGAGCTGGGAAAGGTGTATTGCCGGAAAAGGAATCCCCGATGTCAGGGATGCCCGCTGCGATCCACCTGCCAATGGGGGAAGGGGCGGGCAAGGGAAGGGTCCGGCGGCCGGGAAGGCGGCCTGTTGCGGCAGAGCCGGGGAAAATGATATCATGATAAAGGTCTTGGGCGCCCGCCGTGGGATGCAGGCGCCTTCTTCTTTCAGGAGGCGATTTCGATGAAGATCGGTTGCCACATCAGCGTATCCAAGGGATTCTTTAAGGCTTCTCAGCGCGCCAAGGAACTGGGTGCCGAGGCCTTCCAGGTATTTACGAAGAATCCCCGGGGGCTGAGACCCAAAAAACTGAACCGCGAGGATGCGGAAAAAGGGGTTCGCTTTTGCCGCGAACACGGGCTGGTCCTGGTTGCCCATACTCCGTACATTACCAATCTGTCCACCCCCAAGGAGGATCTGCATGAGGTGACGATCCGTTCCATCAAGGAAGACCTGCAGATCGCCGAGGCCTACGGGGCTGTCGGTGCGGTGGTCCATTGCGGAAAGC